>JASFOV010000451.1:0-4422 GCA_050116355.1 Anaerolineae bacterium | reverse complement strand
CGCCGGCAACGAGCTCATTCTGGCCAATCTGGAAAAACTCCAGGCCTATGACGTCGAGATCCGCGTCCGCGTGCCGGTCATCCCCACGCTGACGGATAGCATCGAGAACATGGAAGCCATTGCCTCGCACATCCAGCGACTGCCCCAGGTCTCTTCGGTAGAACTGTTGCCCTATCACCGCCTAGGGATCAACAAGTACGAGAAGCTCGGTCTCGAGTATGCCATCGAGGCGGTTCCAACACCAGATGCACAGCACATGCACAAGCTCGCGGAGATCTTTGTAAAGCACGGCATCGACTGCATAATCGGTTAGCCATGAACGTTTAACCTGCTTTTCGGGCTCCGGCTGAACTCGCACTTGTCCTGCACTGGCCTGTGGCCAGCATGGGCGACCGGTGCACCACGCTCAGGCTGCATGAGATGAGGTGTCCCGCTGGAGGCGACTTGACAGGCCAAGCGGGCCGCCTGTCAACGGCATAGATGGGCAGTAGGGCCAGGGCTTTGACAGTCAGCAAACCAGACCCATGTGTGCCGGCCGATGTCTCCAAGTTCGAGAACATCGAAGGTCTGGCACAAACGACACTCAAGGCCTTTGGGGCAGACCGCTCATCTGTACCCGAGTGACCAGTATTCAATCGCCTGGGAGGTTATGCTGTTTTGGAGACCGTTCAGCTTTCGGAGAGGAGTGAGCACATGAGAGTGAAACTATCGATTGTCGTGATGCTGGCCGCCGGGTTGGTCATGATCATGGGCATCTCGATTACTCTTGCCCGGACATCCATCGCTGAGACGCCGGCCAGCGTGCTGCAGTCTGTCCCGGTGCAAGCTGAGAAGAACATCCAATGGGTCAGCCAGCTTGGCGGCCCAGCCCAGGCCGTCGCCTACCAGGAAGGCTTGGCCTATGTGATCACTGGCCCGCGCTTGGTCATTCTCGATGTGTCTGATCCGGCGGATCCCGTCCGGATCGGCTCCCACGAGATAGCCGTGGACGATGGGCGGGACATAGCGGTGGCTGGTGAGTATGCCTACTTCACCGCCGACGATGGCGGGTTGCGCATTGTGGACATCTCTGACCCATCGCATCCAGTCGAGGTTGGTTCCTGTGACACACCCTCAAACGCCTGGTCGGTCACGATCGCAGAGGACTACGCCTATGTAACCGATCAGATGGACAAGCTGCGCATCATCGATGTCTCCGACCCCACCAGCCCGACACTGGAAAGCACCTACAGGCCTTCGATCTACGACCACGTCCAGGACGTCGCGGTGGCGTCGGACGCAGGCCAAGTTTATGCCTACGTCGGCTACTCGAACCATCTGTTCATCGTCGATGTGACCGACCCAGGTAACCCGGCAGAGCAAGGCGTGGTCGCCACCAGAGCCCAGGCAGTGGTACCGGTCGGGAGTTACGCCTACGTAGCGGCCGGGGATGATGGAGTACGGAGCATAGACGTGACAGATCCCCTCAGTCCTACCCTGGTCCATACGGTGACGACGCCCGGCTCTGCCTATGCCCTGGTCGTGTCGGGGACCCACGCCTACGTCGCTGACGGCATCGGTGGCCTGCGCGTCATCAACATCACAGCCCCGGGCGCTCTGTCTGAAGATGGCTTCTGCGACACACCCGACGTGGCCCAGGATGTGGCGGCGATGCCCGGCAGTCACATACTTGTGGCGGACAATCAAAGAGGTCTGCGCCTGATCGACGTCTCTGACCCTGAGAATCCGAAAGAGAGTGGCACGTACGATGTGCCCTCCAACGCGTGGAGTCTGGCGATTTCAGGGACGCTGGCTTACGTCGGCGACTACTACTACGGCCCCGGCTCTGCCCCGGGCGCTTTGCGCATCGTGGATAGCTCCGATCCAGCGAACCCTCTCCAGACCGGGTTCGCCGAGCTTTCGGGCCGGGGGGCTGGCGTGGCGCTGTCCGGAAGCCATGCCTATGTTTCGGGTGAGCAGGGAGGCCTGCTGGTGGTGGACGTCTCCAATCCACTCCATACGAGCGAAGTTAGCTCGTATCCCACCGGCAAGCTCGCCCACGACGTAGCAGTGAGGGGCAACTATGCCTACCTAGCCGAGAGCCAAGGTCTCTTCCTTTTTGATATCTCCGACCCGCTGTCGCCCACACTGGCCAGCACCTGGCCGACCTCCGGAGACAGCGTCACTGCGGTAGCCGTGGACGGGGACTATGCCTATACCGGCATCGGCCGCGAAGGGCTACACATCATCGATGTCACCGACCCTTTCAGCCCCACCCTGACCGGCGTCTACACCGTGGCGGATTCAATCTACGACGTAGCGCTGATGCAAGACTTTGCATACCTGGCGGCTGATGCCGCCGGCTTGCTCATCGTGGATGTCTCGAACCCCGTCTCGCCCACCCTGGCCGGTTTCTACGAGGGCTGGGAGACGGTACAGGGCATCGCTGTGACCGCGTCGAGCCCAGGGCACATCTGGGCTGCTGTCCTAGGCGAGTACTGGGACGACGAGACACAATGGCACAATGGGCTGGCTATCCTGGACGTTTCCGATCCGGCCAACCCGGTCGAGGTCGGAGTCCGAAGCTTTCCGGCCGAGCCTAATGCGGTGGCCATGGCCGAGGACGGCGCCGGCCAGACCTATATCTACGCGGCCAACCAGGAAGGGGGGCTGGCCATTCTGCGGGTGAGGTATCGCCGTTTCCTACCGGTCGTGCTGCACAACAGCCCGTAGGCATGCGCGCGCCGACCGGCTCTACCGCTGGCGGTCGAGCATTGGGAGAGGCTGCAGAGGGTGCAAGGTGAGTCTTCTGCAAACGAAGCGGGCAACGAAGCGTCGACCTGCCTGGATACTCATACTCTCGGTGCTGCTTGTTGTTCTTGGAATTGGATCAGACCTGAGCCACGGTACACAGCCTGCGGAACTTGCCGAGAAAACGGACGTGGACATGCGTTCGGCGGCCAGTGCGCCGTGGTTCAGGATCGAAGTAGACACACCCGGCGACACCGGCCAATACGCCTCCGTGGCCTATGATCCGGCCTTGAGAGCGATCTATGTCAGCTACTACGATGCGACGAACCAAGCCCTGCGCATCGCCCGCGATGATCGGGCCAACAGCAACTGCGGTCCCGGCGAGGAGTGGTACTGCCATACCCTCGACGCGAGCGGCGCCGATGTCGGCCGCTACAGCTCCATCGCCGTGCGTCCGGCCGGCGGCGGGATGGGTATCGCCTATCACGATGCCACCAATGGCCACCTCAAGTACCTATGGTTTGACAACCCCCATCTCTGGGTTTACCACGTCGCCACCATTGACAAAGGGATCCCTGACATTTCCACCACCGGCCTGTACACCTCGCTCCGGTATTCTGCGGACGATACGCCCTATATTGCCTACTACTTTGACAATCCGGGCGGCGTCGATGCGCTGATGTTGACCACTGCCAAGCTGGATGCGGGCAACTGTGGGTACGACGACCGGGCCAACGACTGGCAGTGCGACACCATCCACAGCGGGGAAGGAGTCGGGCAGTACGCTTCCCTGGCGCTGGACCGGCAGGGACGGCCCCACATCACCTACTATGACGCGGGCAATGGCGACCTGTGGTACGCCACTTCCGTCACCGGCAGCAACTGCGGCCCGGGAGGGAGCTGGACCTGCTACCCGATCACCGGCTCCAGCGCCGATGTGGGGCGATATGCCTCGCTGTACGTGGACGGCAGCGATCGCTACCACATCGCCTACTATGACGCCACCGCCAAGGCCCTGATGTACGCTGCCCGCGTGGATACTGGCGGAAACTGCGGGGTTTTCGAGTCGGCCCAGTGCGACCGGATTGACGCTATGGGGGCGGACTATCACCCGCTGGGGATATCCATTGCCGAAGATGCAAACGGCTACCCGGTCATTGCCTACCAGTCGGAATATGGGTCCCTCAGGGTGGCGCGGCCCGTTGCCGCGCTGGGCCTGCCCGCTGGCGGTGGCAATTGTGGTCCCGAGATGCCGCTTGCCACGTGGTACTGTGCGACGATCGACCGCTATGGCGACTGGCCCTTCTACCGCAACGGTGACTTTGTTTCGCTGACCCTCAGCCCTTCCGGGCTGGCCACCATCGCCTACAGTGGGTTCATCACCTCGGAAGCGGGTGGGAACCTGGCTATCGCCCGGCAACGGTATCAGACCGTCTTGCCGCTGGTGACGAGGAACCCGTAGTCGCATCCGGTGGGACACCAACTGCAATCTTGTCCACGGCTGTAGCAAAGTAGCTTGACATCGAACCGATTGTCCATCCCTCAGGCTCCCGCCGAGCTCGCACTTGTCCTGCACTGTCCTGCGGCCAGCACGGGCTGACAAGCACGGGTAGCTCGGCGGCTAATGCAGAAGTCACCGCCGTTGGGCGACCAGCTACGAGCTGGTCGCGGGCAGACAGAGACTTTGGCACC
>JASFOV010000450.1:0-4428 GCA_050116355.1 Anaerolineae bacterium | reverse complement strand
GCAATCTCCCCATGCGCCCGGCGCGGGACTCTTTCTCTTCCACGCGCCGCGAGCCTCTCGTCTCCGAGGAGTGCGGCAACGCCAGGTGCTGCACGAGACCTCGTGCACTACACCAGCGATTCTGCTGCTGAGGCGGCGCGATGCTGGCGCAGCGGACCTCTCTACGCGCTGCGGCGGGCCAGGGCGTCCAGGCGGCGGATGGTCTGGCGCACGTCGGCCTCCGTGGTGCGCGGGTTGATGGTACACATGCGCACCACGGTCCGGCCCCGCAAGCGGGTGGTGCTGACCATGGCCCACCCGTCCTCGCGCAGCGCGGCCGCCAGCTCGCGGTTGGCTTCGTCCTGCGCCGCTACCGGGCGACCTGGCGGCGCATAGCGGAAGGTCACCACCGCCAGTTGGGCCGGGGTCACCACCTCCCAGTCCGGCAGGCGCCGCACCTCGGCTTCCACCGCCTCGGCCAGGGCCATACCCCGCGTCTGGGCCGCGGCAAAGGCCTGCCCGCCAAATACCTGCAGCGACATCCACAGCTTGAGCGCGCGGAAGCGTCGCGACAACTGGATGCCCCGGTCGCAAAAGTTGACCTCCTCCTCGCCCGGCGCGACATCGGCTAGGTACTCGGGCAGGATCTGAAACGCCTCCTTGAGCCACTCCTCCTGTCGCACCAGCACGCAGCCCATCTCAAAGGGCTGGAACAGCCACTTGTGTGGGTCCAGCGCCAAGGAGTGGGCCCGGCCCAACCCTGCCAGCGCGGACCGGCCCCGGGGACAGAGGGCGGCCGCCGCCCCGTAGGCGCCGTCGACGTGCAGCCACAGGTCGTGCGCCTCGCAAAACTCGGCAAGCTGCGGCAGGGGATCCACCGTGCCGGTGTTGGTCGTGCCGGCGTTGGCCACCACGCAGAATGGCACGCGACCCGCGGCCCGGTCGGCCCGCACCGCCTGCTCTAACGCCATTATGTCCAGTTTGAAAGCGTCGTCGCTGGGCAGGGTGCGCAATTGATCGGCTCGGAAGCCCAGCACGCGCAGGCCGCGCTCGATGGAGGAATGGGTCTGGTCCGAACAATAGACCACTGCCCCGTCCATCTCCTCCGCCAGGCGCACGTAGCGGGCGACGGCCAACGCGGTGATGTTGGCCATCGAGCCGCCGCTGACAAACAGGCCGCCGCCGGTCGCGGGCAGACCGCACGCTTCGCGCAGCCAGTCGAGGGTTACCAGTTCCACCTGGGCCGGACCCGAGCCCTCCAGCCAGGTGCCATGGAAGACGTTAAAGCCCGAGGCCAGCGCGTCGGCCATGGCCCCCACAAAGTTGCCGGGGCCGGGCACAAAGGCGAAGAAGCGGGGGTGGTCGGCGTGCAGGATGTGGCCCAATACGTCGGTCCGGACCCGCTCCAACACCTCCAGGGGCGGGCGTCCCGCCGCGGGCAGCGGCTCGCGCAGCAGGCGCTCGGCCTCGGGCCGGCGGGCGGTGGCGCCCAGCGGCTGATCGGCCAAACCGGTCAGGTGCTCGACCAGGGCATCGACCACGGCATAGCCCAGCCGCCGCATCTCGTCCGGCGACAGGGTCAACGAGGGATCGGGTTCCATCTCTTGCCTCCGGGTGGGGAATCTACGATGCGGAGCCGGCCGCCCTGCGCACCATCTCTTCGGCCACGGCACGCGTCGATTCGCTGATGAACGCGACGAACGCCTCCTGATCCGTCATCAACAGATTCAGCCCCGACTCGCACTGCTCGACAAATTCGTGGGGCCACGCATCCTCCTCGAATCCGCCGCTGGCCACGATGGCCTTGGTGAGCCGGTTGGCGGCATCCATCAACCGCAGCGAGGGATACAGCTCCTCATCCTGCTCGCCGTGGCTCAGCAGAAAGGCGCTCGAGACCAAAAAGGAGAGCAGATCGTAGTAGCGTTCCTCTTCCAGTGGCAGAACCGGAGCGTTCATGGGCGCCACTCCTGACCATACTCGTCGGTGAAGGCGATCTCGGCCAGAGGGCGCCGTGGCGGGGGCGGCGGCGCTTCGGCCGGATGGCCCACGGTCAGCAGCATACAAGGGAACACCGCCTCGGGCAGCTTCAGCACGGCCCGCAGGGCGGCCTCGGCAAAGGAGACGACGATGCAACTGCCCAATCCCAGGCCGTGGGCGGCCAGAGCCATGTTCTCCGCGGCGATGGCCGCATCGGCCACATAGACCAACCGCGCCGCCTCCTTGACCTGTTTCTGCTTGGGCTCGATGCAGATCACAATCACGGCCGCCGGCACATCGTCCACACCCGGCGTGAATTTGAGCAGAAGCTGCTTCTGCACCGGCGAGGTGACGACGACGAACCGCCAGGCGTTCCAGTTGCCGGCATTGGGCGCCCACCGGGCGGCGTCGAGCAGCGTCTCCAGAGCATCCGGCGCCAGAGGCTCGGCGGTGTAGCGCCGGATGCTGCGCCGGCCATGGATGGCCTCGAATAGGTCCATCGCCTCCCTCCCTGTCCGCGGGCTGTCGTTAGCTGCCATCCAACAGCTCCTCGATGGGCACATAGGGCACATCAAAGCCAAAGTGGCCGGGCCCGGCCAGCGCCAAGCCCCGCTCGCTGCGGAAGCCGTCGACGCCCTTGATCCCGACGGCGACGACCTCATCCCCTTCAGCAAGCTCAGCATTGTAGATGCCGCGACCGTCGGCTCGGTGGACGAGGGTGATCAGATCGGGACTGCACACCCAGGGGTCGCCGTCCAGCCACGAGATCTGGTTTTCGTTCTTGAACCAGACGGCCAGGGTGCGCCCTTGCCAGGCCCCCCGGCCGGCGAGATGGGCGGTACCGTACAGATACCCGTCGCGGTCCTCGGTTTCCAGGCGGTCCACGCGACCGTCAAAGAGCCGCCAGCCGCCCACAACGCCGAGCGCCGCCGCTACTGGATCCTGGCCCGCCTCGCGCGCAGCCCGCAGCGCCCGTCCGATGCGCAGGCACAGCGTGAGCGTGCGCGGCACGACGATCTGTTTCATGTCGCGGGCGATGAGGGGCGTCGTGGCCACCGCCGTATCACCGTAGGCGGCGATGGCCAACATCTTGGCGATCCGCTCCAGGGCATGCGTGCTGGCCGCCTTTTTTACAATGCAGATGCTGCCCCAGCGGTCCACACTGGCCAGCAGGTCGCTGTGCTTGCCGTACAGGCAGTACGTGGACTGCAGTTCCTCGGGCACCGAGCGGCCGATATAGTCGCCGTCGATGACGGGCAGGCCCAGGCGCGCCCCGACGACGAGCGAGATGGCCGCGCTCTCCGGTCCGATCTCCGCCGGCACCACACAGCCGAACTCGTGACCGAGATAGGCGCCCAGCTCGCGTACGGCGCGGGCGATGTACCACTCGCCCGGGTGTTCGGTCAGGCCCAGACGTTCGATCTCGGCCTCCATCTCGGCCGGTACCGGGGCGATAGAGCCATGGACGCCGACGGTGACACTCCAGGCGTCGTCGGGGATGCGGTCGCCATCCACCCAGGCCAAGCGCAGCCCATCGTCCAATGCACCCCACAGCAGATCCAGGGCCGCGGTCAGGGTCCCACCCCCGCCGGTGCCCAACCACAGCGCTCCCTCACAAAAGTCCTCACAGTCCTGCCGTGTTCGTAGTATCGTTTTCCCCATTCTCTCTGTCCCTCAGGCACGGTGCGCCGGTCACGACGCGGAATAGGCCATTCAAGCGGGGAGGGCAAGCATCGTACCCTCCCCGTCTGGTTTACGAGTCGCTAGCGCACCGTCGCGTTCAGGACTCCCTGGGGCGTGAACATGCCAAAGTTGTCGTAGCAGGTATCCAGCGGGAAGTCGAAGCGGTCATTGCGGAAGGCTTGGATCTGGTACGGGCCAGCGACAATGATAAAGGGCCGGGCATCATGCAAGATGCGCTGCGCCTCGAACATCGGCTCCCAGCGCGCCCCCTCGTCCGAAGACAGCCAAAACTCGTAGACCAAGCCATCCATCTCCTCGCTGCAGAAACCAGAGGTGCTATAGCCGCCCGGTTCCGCCGCCCAGCAGCTGTGCCAGTAGTCCATGGAGACCGGATCGATGTTGCCCAGCGCAATGTCGATGGTCATATCAAAGTCCCGTTGGTTGGTCACCACATCGTACCAGGTCCCCCAGTCGACGGCTTCGATCGAAACCTGGATCCCGATCTGGGCCAGCCAGTCGGCGATCATCTCGCTCATGGTCAGCGCCGGTGGGAAATCGGAGATGTAGACCAAGCGGAACTCCAGCGGCTGGCCCTCGGCCGTCTCGCGCACCCCATCGCCATCGGTGTCCAGGTAGCCGGCAGCTTCAAGGATCTGGTTGGCCCGCTCCAGATCAAAGGGCGTGATCTCCAGATCGGGATTCACCTCATCCTCAAAGTTCGGCCCGCAAGCCCAGTTGCTAGGGCAGGTGACGGCGTGCCCCAGGAACACCACATCCACGACCTGGTCC
>JASFOV010000449.1:0-4428 GCA_050116355.1 Anaerolineae bacterium | reverse complement strand
ATGGGACACCGCTGCCTTTCCCGATCCCGAGCAGATGATCCAAAGCTTGCGCCAACAGGGTGTGCGCACCTGCCTGTGGATCAACCCCTACGTGCCGGCTGGGACGCCCGTGTACAGCGAAGGCCTGGCCAGCGACTACCTGGTCTCCCGGCCCGGTGGCGGGGTCAGCCCAGTTATCGAGGCCTTTGCTGGGCAGGGACTAGCGGCAATCGATTTCACCAATCCAGAGGCGCGTGCCTGGTTTCAGGCCAAGCTCAAGGCGCTGCTGGACATGGGCGTGGCTGTGTTCAAGTCCGATTTTGGCGAACAAGCGCCGGTCGACGCGGTTTATCACGACGGCCGCTCGGGGCTGGAGATGCACAACCTTTACCCGCTGCTCTACAACCAAGCCGTGTTCGAGCTGACCGAGGACTATTTTGGGCGTGGCTTTACCTGGGCCCGGTCGGCCTACGCCGGTTCCCAGCGCTACCCGGTGCAGTGGGGCGGCGACAGCTATAGCTGCCTCGACCAGCTGGCCTGCCAGATCCGCGGCCTGCTCGGCTACGGGTTGTCGGGCGTGCCCTTCTGCAGCCACGACGTCGGCGGCTTTGACTATCCACCGCCCGCCTTTGATCATAGCCATCGCAGCAGCCCGTGGTTCCTACAAGACAATGCGCCCGATCCGATCGTGTACGCCCGCTGGCTCCAATTCGGGGTTTTTTCCTCTCATGTCCGCGCTCACGGCAAACAGGCGCGCGAGCCTTACGCCTACGGTCCGCAGGTCGAAGCGATTGCCCGCCGCTACCTGCAGCTCCGGTACCGGCTGTTGCCCTACATCTACTCCCAGGCCGTGCGGTCGACGCGGACCGGCCTGCCGATGGCCCGGGCCATGGTCCTGGAATTCCAGGATGATCCAACAACCCATCATCTGGACCTGCAATACCTGTTCGGCGACAGCTTCCTGGTGGCACCGGTCGTCCGTCGCGACCACCGCTGCCGCGTCTACCTGCCGGCCGGCCACTGGTTGGACTATTGGACAAAGGAGACGGTCCATGGTCCCCGCTGGCTCGACCTGGAGGTGCCACTGGACACATTGCCGCTCTGGGTCCGGGCCGGGACGATCCTTCCCCTTGGGCCGCAGATGGCCCACACCGGGGAAAAGCCGCTCGATCCCCTGACCCTGGAACTCTACCGGCCAGAGGGGGAAGGAACTGCTGTGATCTATGACGAGGACCAGCCGGACATCCCCGTAAACTACACCAGACAGGCTAGCTCCCTGAGCGTGGAGGTAGGACCCAGCCCCGGCACGGTTGACGTGTTGCTCTATGGCCTGGTAGCAACGGAAGCCAGCCTGGACGGCCAGCCCCTGCCCCTCAGCGCGACGCCGGGTGGCCAGCAAGTCCGCTTCGACGGTACTGCCGGTGCCAGAATCGAGTTCCAAATTGACTGACATCGACCTGCAGTTCCGCGAGGAGGACTGGGCGCGGATCGAAAGAGACTGGACTGCATGGTGGGCTAGGGAACTGGAACGCCCACTGATCATGATCGAGAACTTGGAGCCGCCGCCCGGGGTCCACATCGACAACATCCATGATCTGGGCCCCCCCGCCAGCAGTTTCCCCCTGGACCAGCCTATCGAAGAGATCCTGGACCTCTATCAGGTCGGACTGGAGGCCAAGCGTTTCTACGGCGACGCCTGGCCCAAGTGGTGGCCCAATTTCGGCCCGGGCATCGCCGCCGGTTTTCTGGGGGCGCACGTGAGCGCCACCGCCAGCACCACCTGGTTCGAGCCGGTCGAACAGGTGCCGATTTCAGACCTTGACTTGACCTACGATCCTGACAATGCTTGGTGGCAGCGAGTGCACGAACTGACCCGCCGGGCCGTTGAGCGGTGGGGAGACAACGTCGCCGTGGGCTTTACCGATCTGGGCGGCAATCTGGACATCTTGGCTTCCCTGCTCACCTCAGAACAGCTCCTCTTCGATCTGCACGACCATCCCGGCGAGGTGGTGCGTCTGGCTAACAGGCTGACCCGGCTGTGGTTGCACTACTACGACGAGTTATGTGCCCTCATCACGCCAACCGGTCGGGGAACGACGCCCTGGGCTTCGATCTGGTCCCCAGCGCGCTGCTACATGCTCCAGAGCGACTTTGCCTACATGATTTCGCCGGCCATGTTCGAGCGCTATGTATTACCCGACCTCGCCGCTTGCTGCGAGAGTCTAGATCACGCCTTCTACCATCTCGATGGCGCCGGACAGATCCGCCATTTGGATATGCTGCTGTCGCTGGAGCGATTGCTGGGCATCCAATGGATCCCCGGCGACGGGCAGCCGCCGCCCGAAGAGTGGATGTCCGTGTTGCGGCGCATCCGCGATGCGGGCAAGTTGTGCCAACTCTACGTTAGCCCCGATGGGGCGCGGACGATCGCGCGCGAGCTAGGCGGCCGCGGCTTTGCCTTCTACATCGACCAGCCCATGCCCGCGCCCGAGGCGGAGCGCTTTCTGGAGTTAATCCAGCGTGAAGCGTGAGACATGAAGCGGGGATCGTCGACCTGGATGGAGGCGCACAACTCCGAGGCACGGGCCGTCTGGGAGGCATTCCATACTGGCAAATCATGCCGCCCACCGGTGGCCCTGGGCACGAATACCCGCTTCTTCATCTACAACGACGAGCTAAACCCCAATGAGCAGCTCACCTTTGAGGATTACTCGACCGACGGGGTGACCATGCTGCAATTCCAGCTCCGCGCGGCGGAATGGCGCGCGGAAAGGATCGCCCCCTTTTGCGACGATCCGGTGGGACTGCCTCAAACGTTTTCAGTCTCCATTGACCTCCAGACCTATGATGATGCCGGCTTTTTCGGCGCACCCTTGGTGTTTTTGCCACACCAGGTGCCCGGCACCCGCCCCATTCTCACCGGGGACCACAAGCACCTGCTCTTTGACACAGGTCTCCCCGATCCCCTCACCGGCGGGATATTCGCCACCGCGCACCGCTTGCACGAGCAGATGGTGGACTACTTGGAGCACCATCCCACGTACCGGGACCGCCCCGTCCGGTTAGAACCCTTTGGGCTGTACACCTGCGGTCCCCTGACCACCGCCACCGCTCTGCGGGGCAACGACTTCTATCTCGATCTCTACGCAGATCCCGAGTACGCGCGTACGCTGCTCGATTTTGTGGTGGAGGGCACCATTGCTCGCATCCAGGCCCATCGCCGCTTCTTTGGCCTGGAGGAAATTGCTCCAGACCTGTTCTTCGCTGACGACGCGATCCAGATGATCTCGACCGGGATGGTGGTCGAGTTCCTGTTGCCCGTCTATCGCAAATTGAAAGCGGCGCTGACGTCGGCCGAGCGGATCAAGATCCACCTGTGCGGCGACGCCACGCGCCACTTCAGACTACTCAAAGAGGAACTGGGCGTGTATGATTTTGAGACCGGCTACCCGGTCGACTTTGGCCGGCTTCGCCAGGAATTGGGACCAGAGGTCACCATCCACGGCGGACCGAGCGCGATCCTGCTCCAGCAAGGCACCCCCCAAGAGGTCCGCGCCGAAACCGACCGCATCCTGAAGTCGGGTGTGTGCGATGGAGGACGCTTTGTGTTGCGCGAGGGCAACAACCTGGCACCGGGGACGCCGCTGGCCAATCTGGCGGCCATGTACAGCACGGCCAGAGCGTGGTTGCCGCCGGGCCTCAGCTCATGACCAGCCCACCATCTACCTCTAGTGCCTGACCGGTGATGTAGCGCGCGTCCTCGGAAGCCAAAAAGGCACAGACACCGGCGATCTCCCACGGTTCGGCGAGGCGGTTCATCGGGCAGTCGTTGGCCCGCATCTGTAGCCACTCTTCGCCGCTCATGCCCAGCATCTTGCCCTGCCTCCCGGCCACGCTGCGCACCATCTCGGTCAGCGTATTGCCCGGGCAGACCGCGTTGGCCGTGGCCCCATACTCGGCCAGCTCCATCGCCACCGACCGTGTCAGGCCGATGACGCCCGTCTTGGAGGCCGAATACTCGGCCGTCGCTGGCCAGCTGGTCTTGCCAGCCATCGAGGAGATATTGATAATGCTGCCGGAGCCTTGGCTCATCATCGCCGCGGCCACCGCCTGGTTGCAGAGAAAGACACCGGTCAAATTGATGTCGATCAGCCGCTGCCACTGTTCGAGCGAAACCTCGGTCAATGGCGAACCGGAGTAGATGCCGGCGGCCGTGATCAATGCGTCGATCCGCCCCCACCGCTCCAGGGTGGTCTGCATGCAGCCTTGCACATTGTCCCGGTCGGTCACGTCGCAGGTCAGGGCCAGCGCCTCTGCCCCCAGCGCCGTGCACTCGGCTGCCGCTGCCTCGTTTTCTCCGGCCAAGAGATCCATGCAGACTACATGGGCTCCCTCCCGGGCAAAGCGCAAGGCACAAGCCTTGCCGATGCCGCGTGCTGCACCGGTGAT
>JASFOV010000448.1:0-4436 GCA_050116355.1 Anaerolineae bacterium | reverse complement strand
CATCGCCGTCGCCAATGGCGGCCCCGTACTCTTTTCCAATGTGCCTTTCAAGGGCGTCGGTGACTACCTGCCCGTCGATGCCGGGACCTACGACCTCGAAGCCCGGCTGGCTGGCACCGACACCGTGGCCCTCAGCGTCCCAGGCGTAGCTCTGGAAGAGGGCACCGTCTACACCATCTTTGCCATGGGTCTGGCCGGTGGCGAGCCAGCGCTGAAGGCCGTGCCCAGCGTTGACGCTAGCTACGAGATTCCAACCACCCTGCCGGAGACCGGTGGCGAGATGATCAACACCGGGCTGATGATTGCCATCGGCGCAGGTCTGGCCCTGATTGCTGGTGGACTGCTTCTGCGCAAGCGCGCAGTCGAGATACCGGTCGAGAAGTAGTCTTCAAGTCTGTTCTCCTCCTCGAGCGACCCTGCCAAATGGCAGGGTCGCTTTTCGTTCAAGACGCCGGAGGGTTTTCAAAAACCACTGGAGTTCCCCTCGCGTTCGAGCCGCGCATCTTCAGCAGCGGTGACCTAGGATCCTTCACTATCTGCCAACATCGCGTCCACACGATCCAGGGCCTGATCAAGCATCTCCATCATTGCTTGGACCGGATCCTCAACCCGGGGTGGTTCAGCCCAAGCAAGGAGTTCATCGAACTCCGCTTGGAATCCCGCCACGATGACTTCGGGATCGGGAACCAAACCTTCATCGGTGGCCACACCCAACCACACTCGACCCGCATAGCTCACGACGCTCAAGGCCAGACCCACCCCGCCCAGCGCTGGCACCCAGAACATGATCGACCGCAGAGGCACCCCGGCCAAAGAGATTGTTGTTTGAGGTCCCGCGACATTGGCGATCATGGCAGTGTCGCGCGTGCAATAGGTGTCAACGAGTGTCTTTTGCATCTCAGGGGAAGCCGTTCCCAGTGCGCTCAACAGAGCGAAAGTCAAGCCGGCCTCGGGCGAGCTCTTTATGGTATCCATGTCTTGCTTCAGCAAGCACAGCCGCTCGACCGGATCAGCCACTCCAATGCGCAGTGGCACGAGGACGGCCCCCGCTCCATTGCCCAGTGCTGGCACCTCATCAGGTTGGCGCAGATTCACGGAGAGTCCGGCCCGAATTGTCACACCATCCACCGGCTCACCCCGGCTTTGGACATAGCGCCGCAGCGCACCACTGGTTGCAGCCAACATCACATCGTTGACTGTACCATCAACCGCGCGGCCAATCGCTTTGACATCGACCAGCGACACCGGGGCTGACCACGCCACCCGTTTGCTCAGCCCCAGTCTACCCTTGAACGGACTATGAGGATCAGGCCTGCGCATCAGTAGCTTGTATGTCGCGCTCAACGCCCCTCTTCCCAGCCGGGCAAGCCCGAGCCAACGGGCGGGCTGGACCAGGACATCCCGCCCTCCCTGCAGGAAGGAACCAGTGATGCGGGTGACTGTCTCCAGAGAGACATCCGGAAATGCCAGCACGCCTTGCGTCCCAGGGTCAGGCATCGGTTCTGGCGGCTCCGCATCCGTGTCGGACAGGGCGAGCAGGACATGCAGCAAAGCGGGACCATCCGCCAGGGCGTGGTGAACCCGTCCCACAAGGGCGCATCCCTGGAGGGCTGTGCCTTCCACCAGATGAAACTGCCAAGGCGGGCGCGCCAGGTCAAGTTGCTGGCCCATCAAAGAACTGATGAGGCCTTGCAGTGCTGTCTCGTCACCCGGGGTTGGCAACATCACCCGCACCAAGTGGTCGTCCAAGTCAAAGTCAGGAACGTCCTCCCAGTAGGGCTGAGCCGATAGTACCACCCGTTGACGGAATCGCTCAAAACGCAATAGGTGCTCGTTGAAGATGGCTCGCACACGCGCAAAATCGAGGGGCCCATCCGACAGCAGGCTGATGGTGATCATCATCGGGTGGGTGGCATGCTCCATGCGCAGCCAGATGGCATCCATCGCTGAGAGAGGTGTTTCGGCCATTGAATCAGAACCCTCGGCGTTGCCCCTCCCAGGGTGGCTCAGCACCCTGCTTGAACTCCTCGACACTAGGGCCGCCCAGGTTCCTAAGCCGCCAAGTCCCGTAGAGATAGCTCACCACCAGTAGCACGATGGTCGCCGGCCAGCCTGTGAGTACCTTCGCCACGGCCAGCAGATCCGCCGCTTCTTCCTGGAAGAGGAACACCTCCAACAATAGGCGGACCCCGAAAAACACCGTCCAGAACCAGGTCACCTCGCTATAGGCCGGGCGAACACGGGGATGCCAGTACCACTCCCGGGGCCAGCGCCGGGCTATGTAGCTGGTCCAGGCCACGAGGGGACGACGAGCGACGATGCTCACCAGGCATGCCAAGACAGTGAGGGCACCGGTGATGATCCCCGGCAAGAAATAGCCCTCCGCCCGGCCCAGCACCTGGGCCAGCACGATAGCCAGCAGCACACCACCAATGCCACCGAGCGCATAGAGCAAGGACTGGCGCCGCCTCAGACGCAGCAACGTAATGGCGCCAGCCACAACCAGGGAGCCCCACATCGCGTATTGGAAGCCCAGCAGAGCATTGATCAATAGGAACAACAGGGGCGGGACGACAGAGTCCAGCAGGTTGCTGCGGCCTGCCACTACCGTCCTAAACTCATCCGCTACCTCACGTATCTTGTCACTCATTCTGCACCTGATCCACTCCGGACGGTCGTATTTGCTGATGGAGCCAGTATAGCTTGGCTCGGCTGCTGTGTCAACCTGGGCCGCTTCAGTCTTGACGTACTGGAGAAAACATGCTATACTGTAACTAATACCCCCAGGGGGTATTAGTTAGAAGAGGAGGAACAGAATGCCAGTGCTCGACACAACCAAAGCGCAGGTCACGGCGGTACCACACGTAATCGACGAACTTTGTTTGGCGTGCCGCAAGTGTGTCGCCCGTAAGGTCTGCCGCAGCAAAGCCATCCTCCAGCTGGATCCTGGCGAACCCCCGTTCATCGATCCGAATCGTTGCTACGGATGCCGGGCCTGCATCCCCG
This sequence comes from Anaerolineae bacterium, assembly GCA_050116355.1. GTDB lineage: Bacteria > Chloroflexota > Anaerolineae > JAAYZQ01 > JAAYZQ01 > JASFOV01. The sequence continues at coordinate 1,430 of JASFOV010000448.1, read as the reverse complement.
CCTGCCCCAATGGAGCCATCGCACTACCCAACTCGTAGCCGGAGCGATGGTTCCAATTGTTTGTGAAGTATTTCCACCACGACGCTCGGGCTGATCTTCCGCAATCCCTGTGAGTTCTGTGCTGCCGTCCGACGCCCACTCGCCGTTCATCTATTCCTGCTCTGCCTGCCGCTCCTCCCCAAAGAACCATGCGCGACGCCCTCTCTAGCCGTGAAGCTCCGCTATTCCTACCTTGTCCATAAATCGCAGCCGTGATATAATGAAGCCGATGGACACCCGCCCCGAAACCAGAGTGGATCAATCCCCGTAGAAGGGTATTCATCGAACCGGTCAGCCAAGACTGTAGTATATGGTCGCTGGAGGAGCGTATGCCTCCTGCTCAGACAAAACATGAGCGAACGCTGCGGGTCTTGAACGAAGCTGCTGTGGCACTGCAGCAAGCGCGCACCCCCGAAGAAGTGTACGAAGCCGTCGGCAACGAAATGCACTCGTTGGGCTATCGTACAATCTTCCTCCGCCTGACCCGCGATGGACGATACCTACGGGTCGAAAAACTCTCAGTCCCGGCCGACATTCTGGCCGTGACCGAAGAAGCGACCGGACTTGGCGCCGACACCTACCAGATCCCGATCGATACCCTTCCCGATTACAAAGAGGTGCTGACCAAACGGGCGACGGTCTTTGTCCCTGCTCTCACCCCGGTTGTCGTCCAATCGTTGCCACCCCGTGTTTCCTCGACCGCTACCAAGATTGTCAACTCTCTGGGGTTGCACAAAGGGATTGTAGGCCCCTTGATCGTTGCTGGTCAAGTGCAGGGAGTCCTGGTTGTCAGTGCCGAGGAGATCGACCAAGACGATGTACCGGTCGTGGCGGTGTTTGCTGCCCAGGTATCTGCCGCCCTAGAACGAGCCCGGTTGTTTGAGGAGCTGCAGGAGCGGGAATGGCGTGCGAACGTAGCCTATGAAATGGCCCAACAGTACGCCCAAGAGATGAAAGAAAAGGTCGAGGAAGAGCAGCATCGATTGCGCGAGATCACCGCCTTGAACACCGTGGCCGCTGTTACCGCTGAGGAATTGGTCGCCGACAGGGTCATGGAGCGCGGACTGGTCGCCATGCAGACGGTGTTCCAACTGGACGGCGCCGCAATCTACTATCTGGATGATCAGCAAGTCCTGCATCTGGCTTCCGCCCAGGGCAATCTCCAACGATCAGCCACTTGGAGAGCGACCGGTTTGCCACACTTGCACGACCTGGAAGGAAGCGAGGAGATTCTAGCGGGCCAGCCCGTCCTGCTCGCGAACCCAGGGCTCTCCGGAGAGCCGGTGCGGGCGGTGGTCCATGACCCGAATGCCCAGACGGTGGCCTATTTGCCCCTGAGGGCAGGGGGCCGCCTCATTGGACTCATGGTCTTGAACGCGACCCGTGCAGAC
>JASFOV010000447.1:0-4438 GCA_050116355.1 Anaerolineae bacterium | reverse complement strand
GGCTCCAGGAGAAAACGCAGCAACAGGCCGGCGTTCAGCGAGATCAGCACCGCCCACGACAACGAATCCGATCCGCGCGGGCGGGGATCCTGTTCCTTGAGAAAGCGCGGAAAGATCCAATAGGCCACCCCGATGGCCAACTGGGTGATCCAGCCCACCATCAACAGGTGCAACTGGCTGACGTACACCACCTTGAGCCACCGGCTGAAGCTCAGCCAGCGATCAAGCATCATCAGTGCACCGAGCACAAAGGCGGTAACAAAGTAGACAAAAGCTGCTTTCACATAGGACCGGGCAATGGGTGGCATCGTCTTCCTCGCACCTCTCTATCTGGATTGGCCCTGAGGTTCCGGACAAGCCAGCAATTCTCCTGCCCGGTCCAGATAGGGGAACAACAGCCCTTTGAGTTGGCTGACGACCGGCCCCAACTCTGTCTCCCGGAGGGGAATCGCCACCGCTACATCCATCTGAACAGGCAGAGTGTGGCTGACTGGAACGTTCATGTTCATATACACCGGCAGCGTCTGGCCCCGCGGCAGCACCAAATAGACCGTGCCGTTGATCCGCCCCCCACCGGCGGGTAGTACGAACGAAGTTGGGCGATTCAGCTGCACATCGTCTGTCAATTCAACACTTAGGCTCTTTTCCAAGGGCAGTTCAAAGACCACGGGGATGGTCTGGCTGATGGGAATGGTGCGGGTGATCACGGCACTCTCCAGATCATCGACCAGCAGGTGGACATCGGCGATCATCGGGCAGGCCACGTCATCCCGCAGTGCTCGCAGACTCGGCAGCGCCAGGACCGTGCCATAGATCAGCACCAAGACTGCCAGAACCATCAGAAAGACTATGACAAAGGAGAAAAAGATGGCGAATTTTTCAAAGGCCAGCCACAGCCTGTCCCCACGCTGCATGGTTCGTCCCCCTTTGGAAACCCATCGAGCGCTGCCCATTATAACCCACATGCGGCACTACGTCAACCAGCCCTCCGGCCCATTGGGGTGCAAAAGCCGGTGGGAGATTCTTTGACCCTGTCACCGCGAGAAGCGAGCGGCGTTGGCGAGCGCCGCCTGTCCCGCCGTAGGCGCTTACGATGTGTGGTGTCCAGGCCAGGGAAGCGGTCTCCCATGGCTAGAGGGGAGTCTGTTTCCCTATCCTGAGCGCCTCTCAGAGACAGAGAAGCTCCTGGCAAGCTCCACCGAGTTTGATACGCAACCTCGGAGCCATTGGCCGGCAGTTGCTCCGCCTTCATTTTGTTTTGACTCTGGTTTTGTGCTATACTGAGCACGCTACGCCATCTCGAGGGAGAGGCCGGGAAGGGTGGGCATGCGACAGGGCCGGCACACGCCCGCGGTCCGTTGCCCACCGGACAGCAGCACCCCAGCCAGGGGCACTCCTGCTGTGACCGTAGACAGGACTCGATGATCCGGCAGACAATGACTTGCCAGAGGAGTGACAGGATGAGACAGAAGGAAAGAGAGGCCCAGCACCGGCCCTTTCGTGTCAAAGAGGTCTACGGCGAACCTGTTGTCGTGGGCGAGCGCCAGCTGACCCCCATCATGCGTGTCCTTTCCTTCGGCAAGGCGCGAGGCACCATCGGCGCCCGCGGAATTTATGGCTGGGGTATGGGCTGGGAACGTATTGTTCCCATCGCCTTGGTCGAGAAAACGGCCAGCGGCGAGTCGGCCATCCCCATCACCGACACAACAGGGGTGGTCCTGCGGACGATGCTGGTCGCGGTCGTGCTGATCACCCTGTTCTTCAGCAGCATCCGCTGCCTGGTGGAGCGGCGACGCTGACCCAACCGCCATCGGCGTCCCATTCAGTGCGGTTCAACGCACGGGAAAGGAATTGACCATGTCACTGAACAGACTGTTTGAAACCATTGAGAATACCAGGCAGGCCGCCAATTGGCAAGCCGCGTTTGGCCAGCCCCAGGAGATTGATGGCCGGACCATCATCCCCGTGGCGCGGGTGGGCTATGCCTATGGGCTCGGCTTCGGCCAGGGTTCCACTCCCAGCGAGGAGGAAGGGGAACCGGCCTCCACGGGCGAGGGCGGCGGGAGCGGGGGCGGGAGCACAACGACGCCCCTGGGCGCTATTGTGGTCACCCCAGCCCGTGTCTATTTTGAAGAGACAGTGGATGCCAGCAAGATCGCCATAGCCGGCATATTGCTCGGCGCGGTCGCCATCTACCAGGTGTCCAAGACCCTCCGGGTGCTCTTTGGCAAGTAGGACCCCTGTTCCGGTCAAGAACCCATACATCGGCGAAAGGCAGGGGTTGTACGGCAAAAGAGTGGCCCTTTTGGCTCTGGTACTGCTGCTCCTCCTAGTCGTAGCCTGGTCCCTTGCCGGCTCGGTAGCGGATCGCTCCGCGTCCGCCCGCGCACCACTGGCGGAGCCGGGCTGCGAGCCAGTGACCGGTACGGCGCTGAGCTACTCACCCACCCTCGCCTACGCTGGGGACCCGGTACAGGTAACCAACGAGATCCTGACCGGCAGCCTGCCAGTCACCTACACGTGGGACTATGGTGATAGCACCCCGCCCTTGACCGGGACCACCTCGTCGCCGGTACACACCGCCACCCACACCTACACCACACCCGGCACCTATCCCCTCACGCTGGCGGCGTGGAACGCCTGTACAACTCCACCCTTGACCACCACAACCCCCATCACCGTGGTCGGCCGGCCGTGCGTCACGGTGACCGCCCTGGCTCTGACCTATACACCCACCCAACCCTACACCTACACCACCGTCCACTTTGCTGGCCAGGTGCTCACCGGCAGCCTGCCGGTGACCTACTCCTGGGCCTTTGGCGACGGCACGCTGCCCATCACGGGCACCTCCGGTGGACCTCAACTAGCGACGAGCCATACCTTCACCGTGGCCGGTCCTTACACCACCGCGCTGAGTGTCTGGAACCGTTGCACGCTGACCCCGGCGGTGCAGACCGTTCCGCTGACTGTGGCTCACTGCGCCTCGCTCGCGGACGTCTCGCTTTCCTACCGACCCTCTCACCCCCACATGCAAGAGCCTGTCACCTTCACCGCCCAGGTGAGCGGCAGCGTGCCGGCCTCAAGCTATCGCTGGGACTTTGGCGATGGCATCACGGCCACGGGAGCGGTGGCCACCCATGTCTATACCACACCGGCCACCTATACCGTGTCCCTCACCGCCGCCAACCCCTGCAGCCAGCAGACGGCCAGCGCATCCCTATTCGTCGCCCCGCCGGTCCGAGCCCTACTGCCGTGGATCTACCAAACCTTTCAGCCGCCACACCAAGATCACCTGGGCTACGGGGCCAACATCGCCTCGGCCGACCACGCCATCAGCCTGACCGTCATGGGCTTCGATTGGGCCAAGGGCTGGGTGGATTGGGAGGCGGCCGGGCCCGGTCCCAACTACAATTGGATCCAGGTCGATAACCAGTTGGCCCATTTTGTGCCCTTTCTGTCCAACGTGTTGCTGCGGCTACACGGCAACGGCCAGCGACCTCCGGTGTCGGCCAGCGACCTAGCCGCCTTTGAAGATGTCGCGCAGGCGCTGGCGACCTACGTCTCCAACACCTGGCGGGCGCGCGGCCTGGCCACCGTCGCCTATGAGATCTGGAACGAGCCCAACCTCGACTACGAGTGGGGCGGGGCGCCCAACGCCGCCCAATACACGGCCTTGCTCCAGGCCGCCTACCGCGGCATCAAGGCCGGGGACCCGCGGGCCATCGTCGTCAGTGCGGGCCTGGCCACCACCGGCGGTACGCGGGCCAGTCTGGCCTGGGCGCAGCAGTTCTACGATGCCATCGAAGTCGCGCCCGACTTGACCTTCCTGCGCAACATGTACAACTACGGTGCCAAGGGCTATTTCGACGCCCTGGGCAGCCATCCCTATGGCGGCTCGTACCCGCCCGAGACGGCCCCCGACCAGGTCACCATCCCCATCTATTTCCGGCGGGCCGAGGAACAGCACCAAGTCATGCTCGACCATGGCGACACGTCGCCGGTGTGGGCCACCGAGGTGGGCTGGATCCTGCGCACGGACGACTGCTACCTAGGTGAACACGAGTGGATGGAGGTCAGCGAGGCGCTGCAAGCCCAATACCTGACCGGCGCCTATGCCTACGCCGACGAGCACTGGCCGTGGATGGGCCCCATGTTCCTGTTCAATCTCGACTTTGCCACCGTCGATTGGTACCAAACCTGCGACCCGATGCGCTGGTACTCCATCACCTATCGCGACAACCCGCACGATCCCGGCAATAGCCCGATCCGGCCCCGGCAGGCCTTCTACACTCTACGCGATATGCCCAAGCACTCGGCATGGTAACCAGATGCCAGGTGTCAAGGTCCTGCACCCAACAACCGGTAGACCGGCCCGGTTTGTACAAAAAGAACATGAGTTAGAGGAACGATAACCATCTATGTTAGAGCAACTTATCCA
>JASFOV010000446.1:0-4440 GCA_050116355.1 Anaerolineae bacterium | reverse complement strand
CAAGACCGCAGAGCGGTTGCCTGTCCCGAGGTCTGCCAGGGACAGGCAGTCCCCCGTGTCATCTTGAGGTCTGCCTCATCTTAGCCACAAAAAACGCCCCGGCGGTCGAATCGCCGGGGCCAAATTTGCAACCGTGCTATTCTATTCTGCCGGAACGACCTCGAGTGCTTTGGGTCCGCGGGGGGTGTCTTCGATGCGGAATCTGACCCGCTCACCCTCCTCCAAGTTGCGAAATCCGTCGCCCACAATGCTCTCGTAGTGAACAAAGACGTCCCGGTCGCCATCATCGGGCTCGATGAATCCCCAGCCCTTCATCCTGCTGAACCACTTGACCGTTCCCAGTACCTCACCATTTGTGCTTGCCAATTCACCATCCATCGGAACTTACCTCCTCTACATACTTCAGGGCCTGTCAGGCAGGCCCCCTACCGATTCCCCTCTCGCCGGGCCCGGCGAAAGCGCCGGACAGAATAGCACAGACGCACCCTCCTGTCAAATCAGGCTGGATTTTTCGTATGGCCCCGGTTTGACACACAGTGAGGACTGCGGTATACTGGTTTTGGGCATATGCCCAAAACCAGGTTGGAATGGAGGGAGAATATGAGCAAGATATTTGTGCGTCAGCGGCGTCACGTCGGACAAGGAGCCGGACGTCCTCGCTTTGCCATTGTGGCCGTGCAAGGTGCCGACCTAAAGGTGTTCAAGACCAGGCTACGTCGCGCCGAGCTGGAAAAGCTTGCCACCGAGACGGGATCCGAGCTCGTCTACCTGCCCCGCGGCGAAGGGGAGGGTGAGGCGGAAAAGGGCGGGACCAAGAAGCGCCGGCATCGTCGCCAGCGAGATACGGAGTAGCCATATCGTGCCCCGGCCTCGCAAACGGCGCACGCTGGGCCGTGCCCCTCGACCCGCTGTCTACAAGCCGTCTGGGGTTCCGCTCGATGGCCTGCAACGGATCCCGCTGCTCTACGAGGAGTTAGAAGCTCTGCGTCTGGCGGACCTCCAGGGTCTAACCCAGGCCGAGGCGGCGGCGCACATGGGCGTATCGCGCTCTACCTTCCAACGCACAGTAGCCCGCGCCCGGACGCAGGTCGCCCGTGCCTTGGTGGAGGGGCATGCCCTGGAGATCGAGGGCGGCACCTTCGACGTTGCGCCGCCCAGCCCGCGTGGACCCCGCCGCGCCCGGCGTCCGCGTCGCTAGCCGCGAATTCTATGCTGGGCTCTGCCGTTCGGATCGCGCCGCGCTAGGCGCGGTAGATGCGCGTGCCTGGATTCTCGCCGGCCAGGGCGCGGGCCAGAGTGCCCCGCTGCCGGCCGTTGATGATCAGGACTTCCCGCACGCTCTGCGCCCGGCTCAGGGCGCGCAACATGGCTCGTTCCACGGCCAAATCGGCTAGGTCCTGTTCAATCAGCTCGTTGACCTCGATTTCCTCGATAAAGCTCGCTGTGGGGTCCTTCTTTGGATCGGCGGTGTACAGCCCCTTCTCGTCCTTGACCAAGATGCACCGCCGGGCGCCAGTGACCTCCGCAGTGAGAAAGGTTCCCACATCGGTGCGGTGCGGCGGGATGCGCCCTCGCTCGGCCGGTTCCTCCCACAAGCTGTAGGGCGGCATGGCGTGCATCACCGGGATGACGTCCAGCGCCATGTAGGCCGGCAATTTGACCACGTCGTCGTGACCGATTTTGACGCCGCCGCGCGGGGCTAACAGCAGCGAGATCATGAGGGCGTTCTGCTCGCTGATGCTTGCACCCAGCTTGGCCAATACGCCGGTGGGCATGCCCAAATCAAGGGCGATGGCGTAGGCGTGCCGGCTGCGTGTGCCGCCACCCGTCATCACCAACAAGGCGTATTCCCGGCGAAGAGCAGCGATCTCTTCCAGCAGGGGCAGGACCACCGCGCGGCCCCGGTCGATGATACTCTGTCCGCCCAGCTTGATCACGTTCAGATCCGGTAGCGGGCGGAAAACATCTTCTGTCTGAGTGCTCTCCAGCAGGCTCTTGTCCATCAATGATTCGGCCATCAATGGCGTCTCGATGTGGAGCCGGCCGCTTTCATCTCGTTTCAGGGTCATCGAGTTCTCCTTTGTCTGTTCTGGTTGGGGACCGGGGTCTGCCTGTCGCGCTACGTACTGCTGCTTTTTGAGGCGGTCGTCCGTGCGGCGGCCATACGGTTGGCGATCAGCCCGGCGATGGCGCCCGCGCCGATGCCGTTGTCGATGTTGACCACCGCCATGCCGGGGGCGCAAGTCTGCAACATCGACAGCAGCGCGGCTTCGCCCTGGCCGCCCATCCCGTACCCCACCGACGTGGGCAGGCCGATGACCGGGACATCAACAATGCCCGAAACGACCGAGGGCAGCGCCCCGTCCATCCCCGCTGCCACGATCAGTGCATCCACCTGGACCTCATCCAGCAGGTAGTGGAGCGGTTCCCACAGCCGGTGCAGGCCGGCCACACCCACATCGTAGGTGGTATGCACCTCACAACCCATCTCGCGACACAAGAGGGCTGCCTCTTCTGCCCAGGGGATATCGGAGGTTCCTGCCGAGAGCACGCCCACGCGTCCTCCCGTCGCCGGAACCGTGTGGCCTGACCGGCGCAGGACGGCGGCGCGAGGATCGGGCAGCCATTCTATGTCGGTTTCATCCCTAAATTCGTCCCGCAGCCGGACTTCCAGCTCAGGCGGGACGCGGCTCAGAATCGCCCGTCCGGTCCGTTCAAGAAACTGCCGGGCGATATCGATCGATTGCTCGGCGGTCTTGCGCTCGGCGATGATGACTTCGGGCACGCCCTTGCGGTTGTGGCGTTGAAAATCGGGTTGTGCTGCCCTGTTCGGGCGCGGTTGGGTCTGTTCCTCAGAGTTCCAGGTCATCGTTCAAGCTCCCTGTCCGGTATCCCGTCAGATCTAGTGTGACATAACGATAGCCCAGTGCCCGCAGCTCTTGGACGGCGATGCTGCGGTTTTCACTGCGGGCCAAGCGGTCGATTTCGGTGCTCGGCACCTCCAAACGGGCCACAGGATAGTGGTCCCGGACGCGCAACTGTTGCAGGTTCCAGGCCTGCCGGAGGATCTCTTCGGCGGCTTCAACGCGAGCCAGGCCTTCACGGCTGAGCGGCGTGCCGTAGGGAAACCGGCTGGCCAGGCAGGCGTTGGCTGGCTTGTTCCAGGTGGACAGGCCACGCTCGCGAGCCAGAGCACGGATGGTGGTTTTTTCCAGCCCAGCTTCCCGTAGGGGAGCGCCAATATCTAGCTCTTGGGCGGCGCGACTACCCGGGCGGTAGTCGCCGGCGTCATCGGCGTTTTCGCCGTGGACCAGGGTCTCAACCCCTTTGCGGCGCGCAACATCCAGCAGTTCTTGAAAGCGGTTGAACTTGCAGTGGTAGCAACGATCGGGTGGGTTGGCCACGATAGACGGGTTCTCTAGATCGTCGTACTCCAGCACCAGGTGCTGCACGCCCAATTCCTCAGCGAGTTCCCGCGCTGCCCGTAGTTCGGTTCGTGGGGTGAGCGGTGAGTCAGCGGTGAGGGCCAGCACGCGGTCTTGCCCGAGCACATCGCAACAGGCCGCCAGTAGGTAGCTGCTGTCCGTGCCGCCCGAATAGGCCACTGCCACGCTATCCAGCGCCGCGATCAACCTCCGCAGCTGCGGTGGGTGGATCTTTGCGTTTTCATTCATTTCCAATGCTCATTCCAAGCGGTGCCAATGGTCAGGCACCATCCACTCAAACTGCGAGCCAAGGGACAAAGGCCCGCTCCAGCCGGTCGACGATCAAGTACAGGAACAGGCCCAACAAACTCATGGCCATCACGCCGGCGTACATCTCTGGGTAGGCTAGGCGGCCCCAGGTTTCGACGATGATATAATAGCCCAATCCCGAGCTCGTGGCAAAAGACTCGGCGAAAAAGAGTACTGCGATCGCCGTTCCGATGCTAACCCGCAGCGAGGTGAGCACGGCTGGCAAGCAGGCGGGCAGGTAGACGAAACGGAGGATCGCCTGTCGGCCCGCGCCCAACGAGCGAACGGAGGCGATGAGCTCCGGTCGTAGGTTGGCGGCCTCATCGCGGACAACAACCAGGATCTGAAAGAACAGGATCAGGGCGATGATAAAGATCTTGGACAAATTGCCGATGCCCAGTAGCAGTAGGACCACCGGTAGCAACACGATCTTGGGGATCGGATAGACCAAGTAGATAATGGGCGCGAACAGCCGGTCCGCCGCGGGGCTCAGGCCCAAGGCCAACCCGGCGGGCACAGCGGTCGCTATGGCCACCAGGACGCTGGCTATCACTCGCCAACCGCTGACAAGCATATGGCGTCCCAACTCCTGGGGCAGTTCCTGCACAAAGGCCACCAGAACCTCCCACGGCGGGGGCAGCACCGGCTTGTCGATCAGGAACGCGACCAGTTGCCACAGAGCCAGCAGAGCCAGTCCTGCCAACAC
>JASFOV010000445.1:0-4441 GCA_050116355.1 Anaerolineae bacterium | reverse complement strand
CATCCCAGCATCCGATTGCTGGTTGTGACAGGTGGGCCGGGTGTCGTTCGCGAGGCAATGAAATCTGGCAAGAAAGCCATTTGCGCTGGTCCAGGCAACCCGCCCGTTGTAGTCGACGAGACCGCTGACCTGGACCAGGCCGCGCGCGATATCGTTAAAGGCGCCTCGTTCGACAACAATATCGTGTGTATCCTGGAAAAAGAGATCATTGCCGTCAACGCTATCGCCGACCGGTTAAAGGCAGCCTTCCTCCAGCGCGGCGCGGTGGAGATCACAACCACACAGTTGAACCGGCTGATGAAGGTCATACTGACTGAGGATCACGGACCCGGCCAGCACGGCGTAATCAACAAGGCGTTTGTGGGCAAACCGCCACACGTGATATTGGCCGAGATCGGGATGAAGGTGGACGACAGCGTGCGCCTGGTCATTGCCGAGACCGATGCCCAGCACCCTCTGGTATGGACCGAACAGCTCATGCCCGTCATCCCGCTGGTGCGCGTGCGCAGCGCTGACGAAGGGATCGACCTGGCCAAAGCCGTGGAGCAAGGCATGGGCCACACAGCGATGATCCACTCCAAGAACCTGGATGTGCTGAGCCGCATGTCACGGGAGATCAACACCAGCATATTTGTCAAGAATGGTCCCAGTCTGGCCGGCCTGGGCTTTGGCGGCGAAGGCTTCACATCATTTTCCATTGCCAGTCCCACAGGCGAGGGCGTGACGAGCGCCCGAGATTTTACCCGGGTGCGCCGTTGCACGCTGGTGGATGCTTTTCGGATTGTATGATATACTATGGCCTTGAATGGAGGGCAGGCAAAACGGGATCGGCCATTGCCGCAAGGCACACATCCTGGCCAGGAGAACAACAGCATGCGAAGGACATTGTCTCTGTTTCTGATCAGTATACTGCTCGCTACTTTGATGGCCTGCGGCGGCGCTACATCTGCGGATGATCTCTTTGAGCAAGGCATCGAACACATGCGACAGGGAGGCGAGTACCTGCGATCCAGCAGCCAATATCAGGCCCAGGGCGACGCCGATACAGCCGATACAGAGTTCGAACAAGCCCAGGAACAATACCGACAGGCCATCGACTCGTTCGAGGCTGTGCTGGAGCAAGAGCCCGAAAACACCAGCGCCCTCATCAATTTGGGCGCAGCCTACTATAGCGCCCTGGATGCGGACTCGGCGATTTCATCTTACCAGCGAGCACTTGAACTGGATCCCGACGATGCCGCCATTCACTCCAACTTGGCCGCCGTGTACGTCAACTTGCAGCAGCTAGACTCGGCCCTGGCCGAATACCAGCGGGCACTGGAGTTGGATCCGGAATTGGCGGAGGCGCACTTTGGCCTGGGCGTTGTTTACTGGCAAATGCAGAACACTGACAGGGCTATTTCCTCTTTTGAAAAGTTCCAAGAGCTGGACACAGGAACCGACCCACTTGCCAGCAGCCAGGCTGCTGAGTACCTACGAGAGCTACGAGGCGAATAATGTACGAACTTTCTACCCTGGACAACGGCCTGCGATTGCTAAGCGTCCGGATGCCCCATGTCCAGTCAGCCAGCATGGGCTTCTTTTTGAATGTCGGTTCGCGCTACGAGAGTGAGGATTTGTCCGGGGCATCTCATTTCATCGAGCACATGGTGTTCAAGGGTACCGAGCGGCATCCCACAGCTTGGGATATTGCCAATGCCATCGAGGGCCAAGGCGGAATGTTCAATGCCAGCACGGGTCTGGAAGCGACCTTGTTCTGGGCCAAGGTCGCCGCCCCCTACCTGTACGACACGCTGGATGTATTGAGCGATATGCTGCTACACGCCACTTTCGATCCCAAGGAGATGGAGAAGGAGCGCGCCGTCATCACCGAGGAGATCAACTACAGCTGGGACGCGCCCGATAGCTTGGTCCAACTCTTGGCCAACCAATTGCACTGGCCCGACCATCCCTTAGGCCGGGATGTGGCTGGCAACCGCAATAGCGTAGCAGCCATGAGCCGCGAGTCGCTGCTCGGCTTTATGGTCACCCATTACCAACCGGGCCAAACGATATTGGGGCTGGCTGGGCAAGTGAATCATAAAGAGGTCGTTGATTGGGCCGAGTCGAGGCTGGCAGAATGGGAAGCTAGCCCATTGCAGCCATGGGAACCCGCCCCGGCTGAGCAGCCAGGCCCGAAATTGCAAGTGGCATCCAAAGATACTGAGCAGGCGCACATCAGTGTTAGTTTTTCGGCCATGTCGCGCCGTGACCCCAATCGCTGGGTGCTCCGCCTGCTGAATGTGATCCTGGGCGAAGGCATGCGCTCGCGCTTGTTCCAAGAGGTCCGCGAACGGCTGGGGCTGGCCTACACGGTAGACTCGTTCGTGAGCACATTTCATGACACGGGCACCATTGGCATCTATGCTGGCGTGGGATCGGATCGCGTGCAACAAGCCTTGCGCGCACTGACGGACCAGTTGGACCGGATGCGGCAGGAGCCGGTGCCCGCAGACGAGCTAGAGGCAGCCAAAGCATTTGTACGGGGAAGACTGGCCCTCTCCCTGGAGGATTCGTTCTCCGTGGCATCCTGGTACACGCGCCAGATGTTGTTGGGCCCCGAAGTACTCAACCCCGATGAAGTGATCGAGCATTTCAACGCCGTCCAGCCTACCGATATTCAAGCTGTCGCTCAAGCTCTCTTTCAAGAACAGCGCCTCAATCTGGCAATCGTCGGACCGTTTGCCAATGAAAACGATGAATTTCGAGAGGCCATCAAATTCTGAGACTCTACGTTCTAATCTTACTAGTTTGGAGGCGCAAAACCCAGTGAGTATTAAACTGTTGATGAGTTGGGACATTCTTCCTGGAAAAGAGCAATCGTACTTTGAGTTTGCCATGCAGACTTTCGCACCGGAGCTGATGAAGCTTGGCTGGCAGCCGACCGAGGCCTGGTACACGCTCTACGGCGATGGACCGCAGATACTGACCGCTGGTGTCACCGACGATTTGAAAAAGATGCGCGAGATTCTGGACAGCACGGAATGGCAAGATCTCAAAGAGGAACTGATGGGCTATGTGACCAATTTCGAATTCAAGGTAGTGCCAGCCACCGGTCGCTTTCAGATGTAGGATCCCGGCAACGCACAAGCGAGCCCTGAAAGCAGGGCTCGCCTCTCGCACTTCTGTGAAAACTCGCTGTTGTCAGTCTTCTTTGGCCTCAGACTTGGTCTCAGTGGCCTCTGTCGATGTAGACTTTCCATCGCCCTCCGCGGATTCCCCCTTGTCCTTGGCGGGCGTCAAGGTCGATGACGAACCAGAGCGGTTGTCAGTCACATAGAAACCAGAGCCCTTGAAGATGATACCGACGGGCTGAATCACCCGGTGGACGTGACCGTCACACTCGGGACAATTGGTCAAGGGTGCTTCAGACATACGCTGCAGGCGCTCGAACTGCACACCACACGAATCGCATTGATATAGATAGATTGGCATCCCAAAAGCCCTCCGCTACTTCCTCCAATCGCGGACCTATTATACACAGATCGGCCCCATGCGCCAAAACCGGACACAGGGATGGCAGCCTGCATCCAATGACTGGCCCCTGGGTTGGAAAAGCAACCGGAGGGAGATTCCGCAACATGCGGCACCTGCGCGCGGCTCTACGGTTTGGCGCGGCAGTTGCCCGGCAGAGAAACCGGTCGTGGGCGAAGCTACTGGACCTGGATGGGCCCAACGATAACCTTGTCCGTCTCAGCCTGTCCTTCTTGGCCAACAACCGGCAAACGGGGTAGATCTACCTCTTCAGCGTCGTATAGGCCAACCTCAAGCACATACTCCCCCGGAGAAAGATCGGGGGGCAGCTGTAGCTGGTGGGGATCGGTGATATACTCCCCAGATACCCACCCCGTCGTGGGACGGATTCCATCGACCGGCTGTCCGTCATCGCCGGCGATCAGGCGTCCATCCGGCCCCAACAAGTGAACAAAGACCGTGTACGGGACATCCATCCCGGTCTGCGCTTGCCAGAAAAGCACCACCTGCAATACAGAACCGGGTGCAACGGGATCAGGATCCACATCGGCTCCCACAAGCGTGATCTTGCCGGCAAAGTCGGCTCCCAGCAACACCTGCGGCTCAGGCACTTCAAAATCGCGGTCCGTCGGCAGTATCTGCACCGGCGCCAGATCGACCACGGGTCCCACCGCTGCTCCGCTGGTGTCCACCAGTTGGATGGACAGGTGCGCCTCACCGGGCTGCGCCTCAATGGGCAGGCGAATCATGCTCTGCCCACGCCATGCCTGGCCCTTCTGCCAGTCGCCGGTAGGATGCGACTCGATGGTTGGCGGATGGACACCGGCATCCAGCATCTGGCCTGTGGCATCGGTCACCCAGACCTGAACCATGTACTCAGCACCAGGTTGGCTATCCACCAGCCAGGCCAGCGTAAGAAGCAGCCGGT
>JASFOV010000444.1:0-4450 GCA_050116355.1 Anaerolineae bacterium | reverse complement strand
ACCGATCCCGCACCCCAAGACCGCTCGACAACGCCAGCGCATCGTCTTGGAGGGCGATGTACCTAGCCCTATCAACCCACCTCCCGGCTGCCGTTTCCATACACGCTGCCCCATCGCCATGGACATCTGTTCCCAGGAGCGGCCCGAGTGGCGTGACGCCGGTGGGAGGCACTGGGTTGCCTGCCACCTCGTGTAGCCAGTTCTCATTCGCCGCACGGCGCACCGGGTAGAGTTTACCTTGGCGCAAGCGTACGGAGAAACTCGATAGAGATTGCACGACCCTGCAAAGCAAGCCAAAGACACTCTAGCCCATTCGCAGGCAAGTTTGGCTTGCCTTGTTTGCACGTTGATGGTCCAGAACGGCTGCGATCCTTTTGTCTGGCGAGTTGACAGCGGCGCAAATGGGCGCTATAATATTCGCGAGGGATTGGGTTCCTCGCATAGTTGGTCCAGCTCGATGCTGAGCTGTGAAGTATGTCGGGTCTTCGAATTGGCTTGTGGTTAGTTTTGGGGGCCAATTGGGGGTTTGAACGGTGGATGCTGCACCCCGGAAGACCTGTTTTTATTTCAACAATCGCATAGGAGAACACAGAAGAAATGCTCCAACTGACGGCTCTGTCTCCCAGCGACGTTGAGGCTATTCACCAGGCGACGCTGCGGATTCTGAGTGAAGTGGGTATCGTGCTCACCCACGCCCAGGGGCGCGAGATTCTGACTGGTGCTGGTGCCTCAGTACGAGGTGAGCGCGTGATCTTGCCTCCGGACTTGGTAGAACGGAGCATGGCCCGCTGTCCGGCCCGGGTATCGGTCCGCGGTCGGGGCGGACAGACCGTTAGCCTAGGCGATGGATCGCTGCACTGGCACAACGTCGGTGGCGCGCGCGACGTGTTCGATCCTGTATCGGGCCGGCGGCGCCCGGCCACCCTCCAGAATGTCCGCGACAGCGCCTTCATTCTCGATGCGCTGGGCCAGGCCACGACGATCACTCCCTTCTTTACCCCGCAGGATGTGCCCGGACCCCTCATGTCGCTGGCCATGTACCGCCATACCCTGCCCTACACCACCAAGCCGGTCCAGGGCCCGGGTGTGGCCAACGCCGCCGAGGTCCGCTTGGCCGTCCGCATGGCCGCGGTCCTCGGGCCGCCGGCCGAGGTGCTGACCCTGTCGTTCTCGCCCATCAGTCCCCTGTTTTTCAACGACGATGTTGTCGAGGCAATCATTGAAACCGCCCACCAAGGCATTGCCCTCGGCCCTTTGCCCTGCCCCACGGCCGGCGCCACTGCACCACTCTCGCTGGCCGGGGCGCTGGCCCAGCAGAACGCCGAGCTGTTGGCTTCGATTGTGCTTGCCCAGCTGGTGCGGCCCGGCCTACCCATCATTTACTGTGGTCGGCTGGCCATGATGGAACCCCGCACCGGCATCTCGGTGTGGGGCGGTGTGGAGCTGGGCCTGGTCTCAGCGGCTACGGTGCAGATCGGCCACCGCTACAACCTACCGGTCAACGTCTACGGCTTTTCGACCAATGCCCATACCCTCGAAATCCAGAGCGGCTACGAACGGGCCCTGAACGCCATTGTGCCCGCCTTGGCCGGCGCCGATGAACTCTCGGGCATCGGCGAGATGGAAGCCGGTGTCATGGGCTCCTATGCGCAGATGGTCTGCGACGACGAGATTGCAGCCAGTGTCCAGCGCCTGCGCCGCGGCTTTGTAGTCGATGACGATGCGCTGGCCGTGGATCTCATCGGGGACGTGATGGCCGGTTCGCGCAATTTCTTGGCTGAGATGCACACCGTCCGCTATCTGCGCGCCGGTGAATTGCTGTTGACGCAACTGGCCGACCGCCAGGAGTGGGATGCTTGGGATCGCAGTGGCCGCCAGGGTATGGCCGAGCGGGCCCAAGCCCAGGCCGAGCGGCTTTTGGCCGAGCACCAGGTGCCGCCCCTGAACGATAGCCAGGAGCATGAGTTGGATGAGATCATGCAGGAGGCGGAATCGGCCCTGTTGGCGACCTGATCACCAGGTACGATGGTGGGCTGGTGTGGACCAGTCTCTGGCGGAAGGAGGTGGTGTAGAACAAAGCTTGACTCTCCCGTGCTCGCGCCGCTGGTGATGCGACTGCGGGAGCATCGCTCTGAAGTTACAGCAAGGAGGAGCTGGCCTGGCCAGCAAGCAGAAAAAACGGATCTGTCCCACAAGGAGGGGAACATGTCAGAGGTGAAAAACATATTCGCCGTCGTGGTTGTTCTGTCGATGCTGGGGATGGCTTTGGCTGCCTGTGGCCCGACACCCGAGCCCCAGACGATCGTGCAAACGGTCGAAGTGGAAAAGACGGTGGTCGAGACCGTCGAGGTCGAAAAAGAAGTAGAAAAGACGGTGGTCGAGACCGTCGAAGTCGAAAAAGAGGTGGAAAAGGTCGTCACCGCCACGCCCGAGCCGGTGAGCAAGATCGTGACCTTTGCCTGGACGCAGGAGCCGGACAATCTGAACTGGGTCTACAGCAACATGTGGTTCTCGTCCATTCTGCAGCAGCTCTATCACTGCTGGGCCTGGGAGTATGATGACCAGAACCTGGCCTTCCCCAGGCTGGTGACCGAGATCCCCAGTGTGGAGAACGGCGGGGTCAGCGAAGACGGTATGGTCATCACCATGAACCTGCGCGACGACATCGTCTGGTCCGATGGCACGCCCATCACCGCCGAGGACTTTGTCTTCACCTACGAGATGATCGTCAGCCCCAACAATGCCGTCGCCTCGGTCTATCCCTATGATTATCTGGCCAGCGTCGAGGCGCCCGACGAGCGCACAGTGGTCATGACCTTCTCCGAGCCGTTCGCTCCCTGGCAGACCTGGTTCTGGCGGGGTGTCATGCCCAAGCATATCCTGCAGCCGGTGTACGAGGCCGAGGGCAACATCGATGAGGCCGAGTGGAACCTGGCGCCCACGGTCGGCTGCGGCCCGTTCAACTTTGCCGAGTGGGAATCGGGCAGCTACATCCGCTTTGTCAAGAACGAGAACTACTTTGACGGCGAGGCCAACATCGACGAGATCTATCTCCAGTTCGTGCCCGACGATGCCGCGCAGACCGCGGCCCTCATCGCCGGCGATGCCGACCTGGGCACCTTCCCGCCGATCTCCGACGTGCCGACCCTCGAGGCGGGTGGCGTCAGGGTGATGGTCCAGAGCTCCGGCTATGCTGAGGGCTGGTTCTTTAACTTCCGCGATATGGCCAGCCCGGGGGCTAAGGATCTGGCCGTCCGCCAGGCCATTGCCATGGCCATCGACCGCGAGCTGATCAACCAGGAGCTGTTGCTTGGTCTGACCAGCGTGCCCGAGACGCTGTGGGATCCCATTGCAGCGGCCGGCTATGTGTCGCCCGATATCGAACCCTGGACCTACGATCCGGAGGCGGCCAAGGCCCTGTTGGAGGAAGCCGGCTATGTCGACAGCGACGATGACGGCATTCGCGAGGACGCCGATGGCAACCCGCTGACCCTGACCCACGGCACCACCATCCGCGAGATCCGCCAGGACAACCAGGCGGTGACCCAGCAGATGTTGCGCGAGGTGGGCATCGACCTCCAGATCTACAGCTACGACGCCGATCTGTTCTTCGGCAGCTGGTCCGACGGCTCCCCGGCGGCGCTGGGTGAGAACGACATCATGGAGTGGTCCGATAGCACTGCCTTCCCCGATCCCGACCAGAGCTACTGGCTGTGCTCCGAGCTGCCCAGCGATGACAACCCCTGGGGTTACAACTACTATGGCTGCGACGAGGAACTCGATGCCCTCTTCCAGCAGCAATTGGCCACCATCGACCCCAATGAGCGCGCCCAGATCATCCAGCAGATCACCAAGTACATGCACGACAATGTTTACTGGCTGGGCATGTGGGACGATCCCGACATGTGGATCGTCGGCCCGCGCCTGACCGGGGTTAAATTCTCCGGCGTCACGCCCTTCTACGCCGTCGTGGACTGGGACGTGCAATAGAGAACGGTGTTGGAGTGAACCTGAGGCCGGGACGAGCGCGTCTCGCCCCGGCCTCGCCTTATCCGCCTAGAAGGGGTACGCGATGACGCGCTATATCATCCGCCGCTTGCTGCAGGCCATTCCGCTGCTCATTTTTATCAGTATGATCCTCTTTGTGTTGATGATGGAGGCCGAAAACCCCCTGGCCACCATGGGCGGGCGGCGCAATCCGCGCCCTGAGGAAAAGGCCCGTCTGGAGCGCCAATTGGGGCTGGACAAGCCGCTCTACGTCCAGTACGTGTACTGGTTGATCGGCAACGACTGGACCAGCATTGACCTCGACGGCGACGGCGTAGCCGAGACGCCCGGCAATCGCAAGGGGGTACTGCGCGGCGAGTTTGGCAATTCGCTGGTCGTGCGCGGCCGGTCGGCCTGGGAGATCATCGTAGAACGCCTGCCCAACACCCTGATCCTGATGATC
>JASFOV010000443.1:0-4464 GCA_050116355.1 Anaerolineae bacterium | reverse complement strand
CCGGCCCACAATATGACAAAGATCACGAGGGCGTAGGTGCTGAGTACTCGGGGAACAGTAGCGTTCCAGAATGAAGAGTCTTGCATGGTCACCCTCCCAGACATATGAGGTTGCCAATCCCAGCAGAGACGTGCCCGGCGGCTATTGACAACAAGACGGCCCCTTGAATGTGTAGAGCTCCACCAGCACCGGGGCCGCTATAGATCAGGGACGGGGTGCCAGCAGCACTGCCATCAAGAAGCACAATGGCGACTAACGGGGAAGTGGACCGAGCGATATCAGCCCATCCACCTTGCACCGAGAGATCGACTTGTGCCCAGTCCCAAGCGCGATACCGCCGTCTTGAGTAGATGCTCTCGCTACAGTGGAGGTTCGACGATGTGGGTATCATAGTCTGGAACTTGTTTCCTGTCAAGCTGAGGAATCATCCCACGGTAGAGGAGCGATCGCCCGTGCTGAACGCGGGACAGGGAAGGAGCCTGCGCGAGCGCCCTTCACTGTCCTGCATTGTCCTGCGTCCAGCATGGATGGTCAGCCCAGGCGACATGCTCAGGATGCTCGCTCGGGTCAGGAATCTGGTGTCAGCCGACCAGCAACAGGACTTGGGACCAGCCGCGACGTTCCGACCAGGGCTGCTGCAAAGTCACTTGCCGAATTCCTGCCCTGGGATACAAGAGCTCGATTCCGTCTTTGCGAGCCGCCAATGGCGGCGAAGCAAACCCCAATTTGGCAAGGGGCGATTGCTTCAATCGCTCCGCTCTTTCGCAATGCGCCGTCCCGGCATCGGGGACGACTTGGGACCAGCCGCGACGTTCTGCCGTTCTACAATTGTCGGGGCGTGGCTCCTGTAGTATAATGGGGCCCGATGAAGGCCGGTCAATGAAGACGCCTTGGCTCCGGCGATGACGCACAGGAGGAAGAATGGACCTGACACTGAGTGAAGAACACAAGCTAATCCGGGATATGGCCCGCGACTTTGCCCAAAAAGAGATCGCGCCCATCGCCGCCGAGATCGACGAGGCGGGGCGCTTCCCTGCCGAGACGGTGGCCAAGATGGGCGAGCTGGGGTTCATGGGCATCGAGATCCCGGAGGAATATGGCGGGACGGGCATGGACACCCTCAGCTACGTGCTGGCCATGATCGAGATCTCGAAGGCGTGCGCTTCGCATGGGGTCATCATGTCGGTCAATAATTCGCTGGTGTGCCACGGCATCTACGAGTATGGGACAGAGGAGCAGAAGGAGAGGTTTCTCGTGCCGTTGGCCAGCGGCGAGAAGCTGGGCGCCTATTCTCTGACCGAACCCGAGGCCGGTTCTGACCCGGCTCATATGCGCTGCTTGGCCGAGTACGACGTCGAGACGGACGAGTACGTCATCAACGGGCTGAAGGCGTGGGTGACCAGCGGACCCAATGCCGACTATGTGATCCTGTTTGCGATGACCGACAAGAGTCAGGGACACCACGGCATCTCGGCGTTTATCACCGATGCCCGTTTGCCGGGCATGTCGCCGGGCAAAGTGGAACCAAAACTGGGGATCCGAGCGTCTCATACATCAGAGCTGGTGTTCGAGGAGTACCGTCTGCCGGCCAGTCACCGGCTGGGCAACGAAGGAGAAGGATTCAAGGTTGCGCTGTCGATTCTGGATGCGGGACGGATTGGCATTGCCGCCCAAGCGGTAGGCATCGCCGAAGCTGCCTACGAGTACGCGCGCGACTATGCCAAAGAGCGAGAGCAATTCGGCCAGCCCATAGCCGGCTTTCAGGCGATCCAGTGGATGCTGGCCGACATGAAGACGCGTCTGGAGGCGTCGCGGCTGCTGACCTACCAGGCCGCTCTGGCCAAGCAGGAGGCGAAACAAACGGGAGGTCGCTTTACGCTCCCGGCGGCGATAGCCAAGCTGCATGCCGCGGAGACGGCCATGTGGGTAGCGACCAAAGCGGTGCAGATTTTGGGCGGCAATGGCTATAGCAAAGAGTATCCGGTCGAGCGCTATTTCCGCGACGCCAAGATCACCGAAATCTATGAGGGGACAAGCGAGATCCAGCGGTTGGTCATCGCCCGCAACATCCTACGCTGAGCCGACCATCCCCGTCGGCGCACGCCGGTGGGACTGAAGCTATATGTCTGATCTGGGTATTATCATCGTCAACTACAATGTGCGCGACCTGCTACGCGATTGCCTGGCGTCGATCTATGACAGCCAGGATGGTCTGGATTTGCAGGTGTGCGTGGTCGACAACGGCTCCCGCGATGACAGCGCGGCTATGGTCGAAGCCGAGTACCCTGAGGCACACGTCATCCGCGCCGAGAACCGGGGCTATGCTGCTGGCAACAACTTGGGCCTGCGCTGGTTTGGCTTTGGTCCCGGCGGTACCGAGGGCGGCGCGCCGCCCCGCTACGCGTTACTGCTCAACGCCGATACCGTGTTGCCGCCCAAAGCACTGGCGGACATGGTGGCCTTTATGGATGCCCGCCCCAGCGCGGGTGTGGCGGGTCCGCGGCTGGTGCGCGCCGACGGCAGCCTGGACCGGGCCTGCCGCCGCAGTTTCCCGACGCCCGAAGTGGCGCTGTACCGCATCTCTGGCTTGAGCCGGTTGTTCCCGCAGAGCGAGCGCTTTGGGCAGTACAATTTGACGTACCTGGCTCCCGACGTGACCACGCAGGTTGATTCGGTGGTGGGCGCTTTTATGCTCATCCGGCGCGAAACCTTGGCTCAGGTGGGCCTGTTGGACGAGCAGTACTTTATGTATGCCGAAGATCTGGACTTTTGCTATCGCGCCAAGAAGGTGGGTTGGGAGGTGTGGTACAATGCGGCGGTGACGGTGCTCCACTACAAGGGCCAGTCGAGCCGCCAGCGGAGCTCCTTTGCCAACCGGCACTTTTACGAGACCATGCGCCTCTTCCACGACAAGCACTTCAAAGAGGATACCTTTTTCCTGGTGAATTGGACGATCTATGCCGCCATTGGGGCGTTGGCTGCCTGGGCCCAGTTCCGGGACCGGCTGCGACCTGCCGCACAGCGAGGGGTGGCCTCGGCACGACCTCTTGAGGAAGGAGGCATCCGGCAATGAGGCGCAGAGCCGATATCATTTTCGCCTTGCTGTTGGTGGTGAACGACCAGATCATGGTCGCTCTGGCCTTTTATGTGGCCTATTGGCTGCGCCAGGTTGTCGCGCTTCCCCCGGCGGTAGACATCGCACCCTTTGGCGACTATGCCGGCATGTTGCTGATTCAGCTGGCAACGATGTTCGTTGTCTACTTTTTCTCCCGCCTGTACGATGTGCAGCGCTCTATGCCGCGCCTGGACGAGTTTTATCGTGTTTTCGCGGCAACCTCCATTGGCACGGTGGTCACCATTGCCCTGACGACGTTCTTGTTCAAGAACAGCACGCTTGAGCTGGATTTTCCACGGGTGATGGTCATCTATGCTTGGCTGCTGACGGTGGTACTGGTGGCCCTCAGCCGCTCGGTGTTGATGGTGGTGCGCAACTGGCTCCGGAGGCGGGGCTACTGGAGCGATCGCCTGCTGATCGTGGGCACGGGGGATGTCGGCTGGATGATCCTGCAGAAGGTGCGCCAGATGCCACGGCTCGGGTACAAGGTGGTGGGCTTTATCGATGGTGACACAGCCCAGGGCCAGGAGATCATGGGCGTACCCGTACTGGGCGGGATGGATGATATTCCGGCTCTGATCGAGGAGTATGACATTCAAGAGGTGATCATTGGCCGGCCTGAGTTGAGTCACCAGGAGCTGCTGGCTATTATCTCTCGCTGCGAACGGGGTCAGGTCGGTATCAAGATCTTTCCCGACCTATTCCAGATCATCGCCACGGAGTTGAGCATCGGCGATCTGGGCGGCTTGCCCTTGCTGAGTGTGCGAGACGTGGCCCTGCGTGGCTGGAAGCTGACACTCAAGCGGGCGGTGGATCTGGTGGGCGGCACGATTGCCCTTATCCTCATGTCGCCGGTGCTGATTCTCATCGCCGTGGCCATCAAGCTCGATTCTCCAGGCCCGGTGTTCTACGCGCAGGAGCGCATGGGGCTCGACGCCCGACCGTTTTGGTGTTTGAAATTCCGCTCGATGCGGACCGATGCCGAAAGAGATGGTCCCGGCTGGACGACAGAGGATGACCCCCGCGTGACCCGCCTGGGGCGATTCATCCGCCGCTTTTCGGTGGACGAGTTGCCACAGTTCATCAATGTCGTGTTGGGCGAGATGAGCCTCGTCGGGCCCCGACCCGAACGGCCGATCTATGTCGAGCAATTCCGGCGCAGTATCCCACGCTACATGGACCGTCACCGGGAAAAAGCGGGCATGACCGGCTGGGCGCAAGTGAACGGGCTGCGCGGAGATACCTCCATTGCTGAGCGGACCAAGTACGACCTGTGGTACATTGAAAATTGGTCGTTGTGGCTCGATTTCAAGATCATGCTGCGCACTGTGTTCAGCATCTTTGGCGAC
>JASFOV010000442.1:0-4480 GCA_050116355.1 Anaerolineae bacterium | reverse complement strand
GGCGGAGCAAGGACAGGGCGCCTGGTGTAACGGGCGACAACTCCACGTATCGCGGACCTCGCAATTGGGCGAGGCCCTGGTTGCGACGGGCTTTGCCTACAGGCGCGCTACGCTAGATGATACCTCGCACGGTGAGGTTCTGGGTAACAATTTGGCGGAGTTCGGTGAGATAATGCCCCGCGTCCAGGGAGTCCGCCGGGCGGGCGCCGCGGTATTGGACTTGGCCTACCTAGCCGCTGGGCGGTTGGATGCGTATTGGGAGATGTATCTTAACCCCTGGGATTGGGCGGCTGGCAGCCTGCTGGTCGAAGAGGCTGGTGGTGCGGTAACCGGACTCTATGGCCAGCCATGGTCGCTGGGAAAGCA
Organism: Anaerolineae bacterium; assembly: GCA_050116355.1. Taxonomy (GTDB): domain Bacteria; phylum Chloroflexota; class Anaerolineae; order JAAYZQ01; family JAAYZQ01; genus JASFOV01. Next base: position 4,114 of record JASFOV010000442.1, on the reverse strand, counting down.
GCATCTGGCCGCCAGCAACGGCTACTTGCATTCCCAGTTGGTGGAGATGCTGGCCGAAGCGCGAGCCTAGTTCCCCCACCTGGGATTCACCACGGAAGCAAGGCATCTCTCAGCCGGGAGGGAGTCCGGGCCATGTCGTGGGCATGTATCCATGGCTCACCCGCATGGCAGCCGTCTATGTCGCGAACTGCACACTGGGATCCCATCGGATGGCCGAGTGTGGATACCCTGCGCTCTCTAGTCCGAGCTTGGCAGGGTCACTGTGCCCAAGCCGCGATCTGAGTCAGTGGATCAAGTCCAAGAAGTTCTTAAGTACGCGAGCTGTGGCTCCCCAAATGGTGTAGGGTCCGAAATCCCAGAACAGCACGTCCAAGATCTGCCCCTCGTGTTCTCGCTGCTCGATGCGCAAGTGTGAGGGATCGAGGAGGAAGGACAAGGGGACTTCGATAATGGCTTGCACTTCATCGTCGCTGGGCCGGTAATCGAAAGGGTGGGGGATGATGCCTACAAACGGGGTCACTGCAAAATGGGTAATGGTCGAGAAATCGTCCAGCGCGCCCAGCACCTCAACCGCATCAGGCGGTACGCCGATCTCTTCTTGCGTTTCCCGCAGGGCTGTAGCTTGCAGGTCCGCATCCCACGCTTCACAGGCGCCGCCCGGAAAGGAGATTTGGCCTTTGTGGTGCTCCACTGTCTCGGTGCGCTGGGTGACGACGACGTGCCACTCACGTTCCTTGCAGGCTAGAGGGATAAGGACAGCGGCGCACTTCAGACGAGGGTTGTCGGCTATCGTGCGGCGGCGCGTGCTGAGGATGGATCGGATTTCCTCTTTGAATTCGCCCCGGCTCAAGTTGCAATCTCCTCCGATGGCCAGTGCCCGCGGTCCTGCGCCAGCCATCTTCCATCTCACGAGTCTGGTATGGCCGGTGGCGACTCTCGCTTTACGATCATCAGGGTAAAATCATCGAATTGGGGCGCGCTGCCTACAAACTGGTTGACGGCGGCGTCGATAGCGCGGCACAGTTCGTCGACCGGCCGATCACAATTCTCCTGGACCGTCTCAAGCAGACGTGCCTGCCCGAACATTTCCCCCTCTGGGTTGGATGCCTCGGTAACGCCATCGGTATACAGCACCAGCAGATCGCCTGGAACCAGCAAAGCGCTCTTTTCCTCGAACTCGATCTGCGATAGAACTCCCATGGCCATGCCCTCTGTTTGAAGCTCCTCGGTCACAGTACCGGCAGCTCGGACCAGCAGGGGCGGCGTATGCCCTGCATTGGTGTAGACCACCTCTCCCAGGTTGGGCTGGAGAATCGCATAAAACATGGTTACAAACAGATCGGAGCGAGCGTCGGCGACGATCAGGTCGTTGGTCCGGCCCACAGCGGCGGCGGGTTGGCGGCCATCCATCGCCACGGTACGCAATAGGGTCCGCGATAGGGCCATGAACAGAGCGGCTGGCACTCCTTTGTCGGCAACATCGGCGATCACAATTCCGACACGCCCCTGGTCTACAGCGGTCTCTGCGGGCTGGCTGGCACTGTTCGCCGGCAAGGGGATGAAATCATAGAAATCCCCGCCCACCTGGCGCGCCGAGCGCCAGATCACGGCGGTGGACCAGCCTGGGATGGAAGGGCTCTGTTCGGGCAGAAAACTGGCCTGGATCCGCTGGCCGACGGCCAACTCCTGCTGGAGCCGTTCCTGTTCGGCGGCTTCGCGCATGAGCCGGTCGTTCTCGATGGCGATGGCGGTCTGGTTGGCGATACCAGTCAGTATGTTCATCCACCGCTGGTTGGCGTGCTGCTTCCCATCGGACCGGACAAGCATCGTACCCATAAGCTCGCCCTTGGTGCTCATCGGTAGGGTCAGTGCTGCCTCGTCGCCTAACAGAGGTGCGAAATGGGAATCTCTCTCCTCCAAGTGAACGTATGCCCCGCCGTCGGAAAGTTGGCGCAAGTCCAGGGCTCCGAGTGGCAGGCGCAATTCGAAAAACGATGCGCGCTCCTCTGGGTCCAGTCCATACTCTTGATACGGCAGAAGCATCTCTGTCTCGGGATCCCGCAGCAGGATGGCGCAGCCTTCCACACCGGCCAAGATCGGCGTGATGCGGACGATGGTTTCCAAGATTTCTGCCAAGTTGGCAGCTCGATTCAGAGACTCGGCAACCTGGAGCAGGGCCATGGAGACGTAAGCCTCTTGCCGCTGAGCCTGCACAAGCCGGGCGGTCTGGATGACCATGGCCGCCTGGTTGGCAATGCCAGTCAGCATGTCTACTACGCGTTCGGGGAAGGTGTGGGCTTGTCCTGCATAGTCGACCATCATCGCCCCCAGCAACTCTCCCTGGGCCAAAAGGGGAAGAAGCAGCATCTCTTGGATGGCGAATGTCTCCGCTATTTCTTGCGGAATAAGGCTCTTCTTGTCGTCGACTCGGATCAGCAGCGGTCGCTTGTCCAGGCGCATTAGGTCTAGAGCGGGAATCGCATCGGGTTGAAAGGAAAGCTGCTCAAAGCGCTCACGGAGTTCTGGCTCAAGACCATAGGTTTGCGTTGGTATAAACTCTTCTGCTACTGCGTCCCACAACAGAATGGTGCATCGATCGACGCCGACCAGCAGCGGCGTCAGACGGACGATGGTGCTGAGCACACTGTCCATGTCCGAGACTTGGCTCATTGCGTCGGCCACCTGCAAGAGCGCCGTCGAGAGCCATGCTTGCTGCCGTTCTGCTTCGTATAGGCGCGCTTCCTGGATAGCGATTGCCAGCTGATCGCCCAGAGTCTCTAGGATGAACAGGTCGTCCGGGCCAAAGGATTTGGATTGGTCGCTCTGGACATCCAAGACCCCAACGAGTTCATCTTCCAATATCAGTGGTACAGCCAACTCAGACTGCGTCTCTTCCAACGCTTCCACACAGCGATAGCGTGAGTCGTTCTTGACATCGTTCACCATGACGGCTTGGCTCTGGGCAGCTACCCAGCCAATCAGGCCCTGCCCCCATTCCACGCCGATCGAGACCTGCTGGTCCTCAGCACTGGCGCTTGCCTGGAAGGTAACGGTGCCCAGTTCGGGATTGGCTGTATATACGGTGACGTGATAGTAGCCAAAGTTGTCGCGGATCAGGTGTACGGCTCGTTCGAAAAGCTCGTCAAGCTCCATGGTTGCCGTGATCTGGCGGCTGATCTGGCTGATCGTTTCGAGCTGGCGGGCTCGTTTGCGCTCTTGGGCGTAGAGCTGGGCTTTCTGTATGGCTAGAGCTGCCTGATTGGCCATGGCCGATAGCACCTGCAGGTCCTCTTGACTGTAGGCACCGGGGCGGAAAGATTGGACGGACAGGGTGCCCACCACCGTTTGATCCACCATCAGTGGTACAAACAGGGCGGATCGAGGGGGCGTACCCGACACATAGCTCGGCTTGGCCGGGAGTGAATCTGCTTCCTTCTGCAGATCCCGCACGAGAAGCGGCTGCTTCGACTCCCGCTGCCAGTTGACCAAGCCCACGCCTGGAGTCAGTTGGAAGGTTCGACTCGGTTCTGGCTGGCCGTTTTGCACCCAGAGCTTGATGGCATACTTGTCTCCCTCGAACAAGCCCAGATGAAAGATCGTAGCATCGACGATTCGTTCGGTGTAATCGTATAGGAGTTGGCAAAGCTCGTTCACGTCCAACTGGGCCTCAGCAATCGCACGGCCGATCTGCTCAACGGCGGATACCTCGGCCATCCGCTGCACCAGTTGATTGCGGGCATCTGCCCAATGGCGGGCGAGTACTGAAATGGCGATGATACCAATGGCCACCAGTCCAAAGGCCAGCCGGTTGAAGCTCGTATAGACCAGGGCTACGACCAAACTGGCAGGCAAGGGAACTAGCTCGATCAGCAGAACTTGTGGAACGGCTGCCTGAAAGAAAGCACGTACCTGCTGGGGACCAACCTCCAGCAAGTCCATGAGTCCCCAGCCCAGATGATCGAGCACAAACCACAGAAGGCTTACACCAGAGACAGCCAAGATGTCGATCACGGTCGGCACCTGGGATGTGGCCTCTCCGTACGGTAGCGGCCCGGCCAGAAGCTGGAACAGGGCGCCGGCTGTCAGGGCCATAAGAGCTTTCAGCCCGCTGTTG
>JASFOV010000441.1:0-4481 GCA_050116355.1 Anaerolineae bacterium | reverse complement strand
GTGGACGATATGAGCGCTCGCGAGACGTTGCGCTTTACGGCCCGCTTCTTCTTCAGCGGCCCACAGGCCAAGATCGATCAGCGGGTGAACGAGATGCTGGACCTGGTTGGCTTGCAGGACAAGTCCGATCGACCAGTCAAAGGGTTTTCCGGCGGCGAGCGCCAGCGCTTGGGCCTGGCCCAGGCCCAGGTCAACTACCCCGAACTGCTGATCTTGGACGAGCCGGCCGCCGCCCTGGACCCCATCGGCCGCCACGAGGTGCTGCGAGTAATGGAGCGATTGCGGGCGCACACCACCATCTTCTACTCGACCCACATCCTCGACGACGTGCAACAGGTGAGCGACACCGTGGCCATTCTCAACCAGGGAGAGTTGCTCGCCCAGGGACCCATCGAGCGTCTGCTGGCCGGCAGCGGCGGCCCGGTGTACACCGTGACGCTGAAGGGCGATGCAATGAGCGCCCTGGCCCGCATCCAGAACCTGCCCTGGATCTCGGACGTCGAGGCAACGACCCGCAACGGATTTGAGAGCTGGCAGGTGGGTGTCACCGACGAGCAGGCTGCCCAAGAAAACCTGCTGCGCCAGATACTGGCTGACAAGTCGTTGACCGTGGTCGAGTTCAGCCGAAAAACGCACCAACTGGAAGAGGTCTTTATGGACATCGTCGAAGGAGGAGGAAATCATGGTCGCTAACAGTGAGCTGCAACGGATGGATTTGAGCGGCTGGCGCACCGGCCTGGCCAACCTGCTGCGCAGAGAGAACCATGCCTGGTGGCGGTCGCGTCGCTGGCTGGTGCAGAGCCTTCTGTGGGCCATCGTCGTCAACGGCTTTGTCGCATTCGCCCTATTCGTCGTACCACTGATGGCCGAAATCACAGGGGCGGCTGAGGCCCAGGAGATAGAGCCGTTGGCCAATGGCGTCCAAGCCCTGTTCCAGATCGGAACCGTGGCCCTGGCTGCCGGGGCCATCGTTCTCGTCCAGGATGCGATTATCGGCGAGCGGCAGTTGGGTGTGACCGAATGGCTGTTGTCCAAGCCGCTGTCGCGCTCGGCCTATGTGCTGTCCAAGCTGCTGGCCCACGGCTGGGGCATCTTGGTTATCCTGGTCAGCTTGCAGGGCGTGATTGCCTACGGGCTACTGTCGCTGGCCGGGGGTGAGCCCTTCCCACTAGCCCCCTACCTGGTGGGCATGATCGGCCTGGCACTGCACACCCTCTTTTACCTGGCGCTGACGCTGATGATGGGCGTGCTGACCGACAGCCGCAACAAACTCCTGGGCGTATCCCTGGGCACGCTGCTGGGCGGGCTGTTGATCGCCGGGTTGCTGGGCAAATTTGCCATGCTGACACCCTGGTCGTTGGTCGGCGCCTTGCCGGCCGCTGTCATGGGCGAGCCCCTGCCGCTGCCCATCTGGTTGCCCCTGGTCACGACGGCAGCGTTGACCCTGCTATGCTGTGTCGTAGCGCTGTACAAGTTCAAGTCTCTGGAATTCTAGGCTGCGCCAGCCCGGTCAGGTGAGGAGGCCAAACACCGGTCGCCTGCCCGGGCTAGGTTCAAGCCCGGAGCTAACCCCTCCGCCACTGACTACCCTGCCACCAGACGCCAGACCTGGGCCACCACAAAGGTCACAGCAAAGCCCATGACCACCGGCAGCAGCGCCGCCACGGCGGTCCACTTCTTGCTACCCGTCTCCTTGTAGATAGTATAGATAGTCGTACTGCACGGGTTGTGGATCAAGCTAAACAGCATGAGGTTGACGGCTGTAAGCAACGTCCAGCCACCGGCCTTGAAGATGGCCATCAAGTCGCCGGTGGACTGGGTCTCAAACATCACCCCAACACCGGCTCCCACATCACTCATGCCTGTTACAAGCACGGTCAGCATCAGCACTGTGGGGATGACAATCTCGTTGGCCGGGATGGCGACAATGTAGGCTACCAGGATCACGCCGTTCAGGCCCACCAGCAAGCCCACTGGATTCAGAATATGGATCAAGTGCTCGGCGATGCTCAGCCCACCGATCTGGATGTTGGCGCTGAGCCAGATAACAGCCCCGGCTGGCGCGGCAAAGACGATCGCTCGCCACAGGACGATGAGCGTCCGGTCGATCACCGACGTATAGATGGTTTGCAGGATGCGTGGCGGCCGGTAGGGCGGCAGTTCCAGGTTAAAGGTCGACACCTCACCCCTGAGCCAAGTCCGCGACAGGCCCCAAGACACGGCAAAGGACAGAAACACGCCCAACAGGGCGATGGCCATCACCGCCAGCGCCGAGATCAAGCCGGCCAGGTAGGCCGGCACCAGCGCGCCGATGAACAAACTGGCGATCAAGATCTGGGTCGGCCAGCGGCCGTTGCACAACGAAAAGTTGTTGGTGATAATAGCAATGAGCCGCTCGCGAGGGCTGTCGATGATGCGCGTGGCCACGACGCCGGCCGCGTTGCAGCCAAAGCCCATCGACATGGTCAGCGCTTGCTTGCCGTGCGCACCTGCTTTTCGAAATAGATTGTCCAGGTTAAAGGCCACGCGCGGCAGGTAGCCAAAGTCCTCCAACAGGGTAAAAAGCGGAAAAAAGATAGCCATCGGCGGCAGCATGACGCTAATTACCCAGGCCGTTGCCAGATAGACGCCGTCTAGTAGCAGGCCGTCCAGCCACCAGGGCACGCCGATGCTGGCCGAGATCCCTTTCAGGAAGGGATGGATCTTGTCTAGGAACAGCGTGGCCAACAAGCTCGACGGCACGTTGGCGCCCGAGATAGTCAGCCAGAAAACGACGGCCAACAGTACGAGCATGATGGGAAAGCCCCAGATGCGGCTCGTGACCAGGCGGTCGATGGTGCGATCCAGGTCGAAGCGGGGCGGCTTGTCAGGCCGGGTCACAGCCCGGTCGGCGATGCGCGCGGCGTCGGTGTACAGGGCCTCCATCAAGCCCTCGTGAAAGTTGGCCCCCACCTCCCAGCGCAATGTCTCGGCGGTCTGTAGGATCTCGTCGGCTGTCGCGGTTGTCGGTGTGCTCATCCGGCCACCTCCGGGCTAGGAGTCAGCGGCTGGCCGGTCGACTCCTGGACCGCACCGGGCACCAGGCCACCCAACTCGCCCCGGCGCACCGCCTCGGCGATTCGTTCATCCCCGTCCAGCAGACGTAACGCCACCCAGCGGGCATTGGGCAACGCGGGAAAGGCGGCCTCGACCTTGGCCGCCAGTTGGCTCACGGCCTGCTTGAGCGCTGCAGGTTCGTTTTTGATGCGGTGCGGCTTGCAGACCGTTTGGCCGGACGCGACTTCGCTGATGGTTTGCAGCAGCAGCGGTAGTCCTTCGCCCTGGCGGGCCGCAGTAGGCACCACAGGCACGCCCAGGTCACGGGCCAGGCGCCGCTCATCGATCTCGAGCTTGTGGCGGCGGGCCTCGTCTATGAGGTTGAGGCAGACCACAGCCCGGTCAGTGATCTCAAGCACCTGGAGCACCAAGTTCAGGTTGCGCTCCATGCGCGTGGCGTCGACCACAACGACGGTCACATCCGGCTGGCCGAACAGAATAAAGTTTCTGGCAATCTCTTCGTCCAGGCTGGTGGACAGCAGTGAGTAGGTGCCCGGCAGATCCACCAGCTTGAATCGCTGGCCGCCATATTCAAAGCCGCCCTCGGCCCGGGCGACGGTCTTGCCCGGCCAGTTGCCAGTGTGTTGGCGCAGGCCCGTCAGTGCGTTAAAGACCGTGCTCTTGCCGGTATTGGGGTTTCCGGCCAGGGCTACCATATAATCGTAATCCTCCATATTGACGCCCAGCTTGCGCAGGTTGGCCAGATTATGAGCGGGGCAAGTGGCGCAGCCGGCGGCCGCCGGTTTTGCGTTCTCATTCGTCATCAAAAAAACCTCCTCAATCGCTCGCGCGGGTAGTCCGGCGCTCCCCTCAGGGACGCGTGATTCGAATATACTCGGCCTGTTCGCGGCGCAGAGCCAACAGAGCGCCGCGAACGCGGTAGGCAGTTGGGTCGCCGCTGGGGCTGATCATCTCGGCCTCGACGGCGGTACCAGGCAGGATGCCCAAGTCCAAAAACCGGCGGCGCTCGCTGCCGCGACAGCTGGGTGACAGGCCGGCGACCACTGCCTTCTCGCCCGGCTCAAGATCCGAGAGGTGTTCAACGGCGCTCTGCTCGACGTGTATCTCCAGGCCGGGCAGCGGCACGACGCTGACGTTGGCCGCCACGATGGGGGCCAGCACCTGCTCGGCACCGTCAGCCCAGAAGCGTACCCGTTGCGAAGATTTTTCGAGCAGCCGCAACTCCATGCCCGGGTGCAGTCCCTGGGCCACCAATTGGGCGTACAAAGCCGGCGGCTCGTCTTCCAGGTGGACGATACGTGCCGCCTGGTCGGCTTCCAAGCTAGTCAGGGCCCGTCCCTCGGGCACCACCATCTTGCCGTCACTGCTGGGGATGGGGTCGCCGTGAGGGTCGTGGGTCGGATTGTTCAACCGCAGCGCCAGGG
>JASFOV010000440.1:0-4490 GCA_050116355.1 Anaerolineae bacterium | reverse complement strand
GGACTGGGAAGCGCTCCCCGCCCGGGTGGAGGCGGTCATCGCCGAGCGCATCGCCCGCCTCGACCCAGAGTTGCAGGCGATCCTCTCCGTCGCCAGCGTGGAAGGGGAGGTCTTCACCGGGCAGGTTGTCGCCCAGGTGACAGAGATGGAAGAACTGCAGACGCTGCACCGCCTGTCGGAGGACCTGGAGCGGCGGCACCGGCTGGTGATAGAACAGGAAGAGGTGCGTACCATTCAGGGGCGCGCCGCCCGCTACCGGTTCAGACACATCCTCTTCCAGAATTATGTCTATAATCGGCTCAGCCGGGGAGAACGGCGACTATTGCATGGAGAGGTCGCCGCCGCGCTGGAGGACCTGAACGCGGGTCGGGCGGACGAGATGGCGGTGCAGCTGGCCCACCACTTCCAGGCGGCAGGCGACTCCAACCGCTCACTCCAGTACTTGACGCTGGCGGCGGAACACGCGGCACGGCTATACGCCAACGACGAAGCCATCAGACACTATTCGCAGGCCATCGAACTGGCCCAGCAGGTCTCTCCAGATGCCCCCTCGCTGGCCAAGCTGTATCGCGGGCGCGGGCTGGCCTGCGAGCGGGTGGGTGCGTTCGAGCAGGCGCGAGCCGACCACAAAACGATCCTACAGATGGCCCGCGCGGTGGGCGATCCGCAGCTGGAATGGCGCGCTCTGCTGGACCTGGGCAAACTGTGGTCGTCCCGCGACTATGGCCAGGCCCGCGTCCATTTCGAGCAAGCCCTGGCTGTGACCCGCCGGCTAGATGAGCCAGCGGCCATGGCCGGCAGCCTGAACTGGATGGGCAACTGGTATTTGAATGCTGACGATCCGCAGGCCGCTGTCGCACATCACGAGGAGGCTCTACAGATCCTCGAACGGACAGGCGACCGGCACGGCCTGGCCACCACCCTCGATCTGCTGGGCATCGCCGAGCTGCTGGCTGGCGACATCGCGGCCAGTGTGGCGCACTATGATCGGGCCATCAAGCTGTTCCGGGAGCTGGGGGATCGGTCCGGCCTGGCCTCCAGCTTGACGGGTCGCGGGCACTCGGGCGGGGCGAACTATGCCATGTTGACGGCGGTTGCACCGGCCATGCCCATCACACCCCAGCAGGACTTTGAAGAGGCGGTTTGCATCGCCAAGGAGATCGGCTCGTCGTACGCGGAAGCTTGGGCCCTCTGGTCACAGAGCCTGTCGTTGATGGTACGGGGCCAATTTGGCCACGCGCTGGAAGCCACCCAGCGCAGTCTAGCGATCGCCACCCGGATCAGGCACCGGGAGGGAGTGGCTGCCGGCCGGTGTGTCCTGGGGATGCTCTACACCGAGCTGCTGATGCCGGAGACGGCGCGGCGGCACCTGGAAGCGGCACTGGCCCAGGCTGAGGAACTGCGCTCCCAGGTCTTCATCCGTTGGGCCGCCGGCGCGCTGGCCGCAACCTATTGCCTGCTCGAAAATCTGCCAGAGGCTGAAGCCTGCCTGCGGCCGCGGCTGACCGCTGAGGTACCGCCCGCTTCGATGTACGGGCGCTACTGCTGGGCCAAGCGCGCGGAACTGGCACTGGCCCAGCAGGACCCCGCGTTGGCGCTGGAGATCGTCGAGCGACTGGTGGCCTCGGCGCCAGGCATGGCACCCGGCCGGGTGATCACCTTTCTGTGGAAGCTCAAGGGAGAGGCATTGGCCGCAATGGGCCAAGCGGAGGAAGCCAAAGCTGTACTGCAGGCCGCGATTGACAAGGCCCACGGTACAGGAGAGCAGTATCTGCTGTGGCGCCTGCACACCAGCCTGGGGCGCGTGTACAGCGCAGTAGGCCAAGAACCAGAGGCCGAAGCGGAAGTTGCCACCGCCCACCAGCTGGTTAGGGAACTAGCAGACACAATACCAGAGGGAGAGTTGGAGGATCTCTTTCTCCGACGAGCACGGAATATGATGGACGCCATCACTATGGATGATGAAAGGAGTCATACATGAATACCGTCGAATTGATGCAATACTCACTGGGCTTCGCCTTCGACATGCTGGGGCAATTGGTCAGTGATCTGACGCAAGAGCAGGCCGATTGGCAACCGCCAGGCAACGCCAACCCCATCGGTGCCCTGTACTGGCACATCGTATCGTACGTTGATCAACTCGCACATGCATGGGCCATCGGGCAAGAGCCACTCAAACAGCGGGCCGGCTGGCAGGAAAAAGTAGTCATCGCCTTGCCGCCAGCTGATCCTGAAGACCCGATGGGCACCCTGCGGGCCATACGCGTCGGTGTCAGCATAGATCTGCCAGCTCTGCATGAGTATGCCCAGGCCACGGCGGACACCCTTCAGGAGTGGCTGGCCTCACTTACACCAGAGGACCTGGAACGGACGATTGAAACCACCATGGGTGAACTCAGCCTGGCACAGATGCTGGAGGCCTATGTCATCTGGCACATCAACGTGCACTGTGGCGAGATTTCGGCCATCAAAGGCTGCCAGGGGCTCACAGGCTACCCGTGGTAAGGCGGCGGGAACGGGCTAGAGCACGCTCCCTCGCGCTAGAGAGCGACCGCTGGCTCCTGTAGGTGCCAGAGAGGACGGCCCCCCCCACCACTGACGAACGTCGTCATCAACGCCAGATGCTCGCCTAGACGCGGTTCTGGGTGGAGCGTACAGTGGGCGAGGCCACGCGGTGCAGCCCGCGCGAGACGAGGTAGAAGCCCAGGGCGAACAGCGAAAAGGAGATAGCCGCCGGCAAGAGCAGGTGCCAGATGCGATCGGTGCCGCCGATGCCGCGATAGACAAAGGCATCGTAGATGATCGTCCCCCAATTGCTGGTGGTACGGGTCAGGCCAAAGAAGGAGATAAAGCCGTCGGCCACCACTGCCCCGGTCACGGCGATCATCATCTGCATCGCGGCCAGCGGCAGCATGGCCGGCAGCAGGTGCTTGAAGATATTGTGCCAGGAGGATCCCCCGGCGATCACGGCCGCCTGCATATAGGGCCGCGACATCACCTGCAGGGCGTGCGCGCGCATGACGATGGCCGTCGCCCCGGCCCCGGTCACCAGCCCATAGATCAGCCCTAGCGGCACCGGTCCCAAGTCGCGGAAGCGGGCGCCGATGATGACCATGATGATCGGCGCGGGCAGCAGGAGAAAGACATCGGCCATGTTGGTGATCAGGGCGTCGGTCGCCCCCCGGAAGTAGGCGGCCGTCACGCTCAGGGTCGCGCCCACCACCGCGGTCGTCAGAGCGGCGGTCAAGCCCAGGACAAAAGTGGGGGTGGTCGCCGCCAGGAGCCGGCTCAACACATCCCGCCCCAACGTATCGGTGCCCAACAAGTGGCCCGGTCCCGGCAGGGAGGGATGGTCAAACACGCTTATATCGTAGCCGGTCACCGGGTCATAGATCGACCGCGGCCACACGCTGCCGATGAGGATGGGATGGGCGATGGCCATCAGGGCAAAGCACACGATCAAGACCAGGCCCAGCAAAGCCAGAGGGCTCTCGGAAAAAGCCCGCCAGTCCATCTTGAAACGCTGCCACCACAGCAGAGTACGCGTCCTGAGCCAGCTGCGACGCCCTCGCTTCAGGCTGGGCATCGCCCCGTGGCCTGGGAGCAGGATCACCGGTGCAGCTGCGGCGCTGTCTTCCCGGGCCAATGCAGGCCCGGCCCGGTGCGGTTGTGCGCTGGGGGCCGTTTGGTCCGCTGCCGGCATGCCCTCAGCCGCCTGCTCCGCGCCTCCCTCCGGGGCGTCGGCCGCCGGGAGCTTGGCCAGGCGCGCCGCGGCCGTATGGTTTTTAGGGTTGATCGCCAACGCCCGCTCCAGGCAGTAGGTCTGCTTGGCGGGGTCCTCGAGAGCCAGACTTAGTAGGTACCAGGCTTCCTCATCGTCGGGCTCGCGTACCAGATGCTTGGCCAGCAGGTTGGCGGCCCTGGCCTTGTCCCCAGAGTTGATGTAGGTCAGGATTTGGTGTAGGCTTTGCTTCGACGAATTCATGGGCTTGGCTCCTGCCATCTCAAACCGCTGAGGCTTCCTCGGAACCGTACCGGATCCGGGGATCCATGTAGGCGATGACAATATCCAGGAGCAGGCGGGCGACCAGCGACAGCACACCGACGACAAGCACGGTGGCCATCACGATGGGCATGTTCTGCCAGTATAGGGCGTTCCACATGGAGGTGCCCATGCCGGGCCAGCCAGTCGCGCTCTCGATGATGACGACACCGGTGACCAGGTAGGGCAGCGAGATGACCAGCCGGCTCAGCACCGGCAGAAGGGCGTTGCGGGCTACGTGCCGCTGGCGCACGACGGAGATGGGCAAGCCCTTGGCGTAGGCCGTGTTGACATACTCCTCCTTGAGGACCTCGGTCATGCTGGATTGCATGATGAGCATGGTCTCGCCGAACGAGAGGAGGGTGTAGGTGACCACGGCCAACCAGGACAGTTCGACCAGATTGAAGGCCATCGCCTGTATGTCGAGCACGTACCACAGCCCCACAGT
>JASFOV010000439.1:0-4510 GCA_050116355.1 Anaerolineae bacterium | reverse complement strand
GGAGAATGGAGTTTTATCAACATCTGGCACAAACGGCGCGCAAGCATGACAGTCTGGTCTGTGTAGGCCTCGACCCCCGACCAGAACGGCTGACAGTTGATGATGACCTGTTCAGCTTCAACCGCCGCATAATCGATGCTACCCACGATCTGGTGTGCGCCTACAAACCGAATTTTGCCTTCTACGAATCCGCTGGCCCACCGGGGTTGGAAGCCCTAGGCCGCACCATCGCGTACATTAAAGAGGCGGCAGGTGTACCCGTCCTTCTTGATGCCAAACGAGGCGATATTGGTTCTACGGCACAGGCCTATGCCCGCGCGGCGTACGAGGTCTGGGGCGCTGGCGCTCTGACTGTGAATCCGTATCTGGGTGCCGATTCGGTCACGCCCTTCACGGACTATGCAGATCGTGGCGTCTTTCTGCTGTGCCATACCTCAAACCCAGGCGCGACCGATCTTCAGACTCTGCCCTGCCCAAGTCGACCTCTTTACGAGGTTGTCGCCGAAAAGGCCGGCGTTTGGGGCACGGGCCTGGTCGTCGGTGCCACATATCCCGAGGCTCTGGCTCGCGTCCGAGCCCTAGCACCCAATGCTTGGATCTTGTTGCCTGGAGTCGGTGCGCAGGGGGGCGATCTGGCAGCGGCTATGTCGGCCGGACTCCGGCCCGATGGCTTGGGGCTCATCGTCAACTCGTCGCGGGGCATCATCTATGCCAGCGATCCACGCCAGGCGGCCCAGGACCTGCGGCGGCGGATCAATGATGCTCGCTCCAATTTGCAGCCAGTCGGGTACGATCTTCACCGTGCGCTGACGCTGGCCTTGGCCGATATCAGCGCGATCAGGTTTGGCGAGTTCACCCTGGCCTCTGGCCTGAAGTCGCCCGTGTATGTAGATCTGCGTCTTCTGGCTTCGCACCCCGTTGTCCTGCGCCAGGTGGCTCACGCTTACGCCGATCTGATTCAGCAACAACTAGGCCTTGAGCCAAGTTTCGCCGGGGTGTGCTTGGCAGCCATTCCGTATGCCGCTCTGCCAATTGGTTCAGCTGTCTCTTTGGAAATGAACCTACCCATGATCTACCCGCGCAAAGAGACTAAGGAGTATGGAACCGCGCGCCAGATCGAGGGCGAATTTCAGGCGGGTGATCGCGCTATTGTCCTTGATGATCTGATCACGACCGGTGGTAGCAAGCTTGAAGCCATCGCACCGCTCGAGGCGGCTGGCTTGCGGGTTCAAGACGTGGTGGTGCTGATCGATCGTGAACAGGGTGGGCGCGAGGACCTGGCTGGGGCAGGGTATCGCCTCCATGCTGTCCTGCGCTTGAGCGAGATGCTGGATATTTTGGCTGCAGCGGGACGTATCGGTCTGGATCAGCGTGACCAGGTGCGGGCCTTTCTGCAAGGGACTTGACCTTGGCTGATCTCTCGGTTACTCTGTGCGGGGTGGGTTTGCCGACGCCCTTTGTTCTGGCCAGCGGTATCCTGGGCACCGAGGCCGAGCTGATGGCCCGGGTAGCACGAGCAGGAGCAGGGGCGATCACGGCCAAATCATGCGGCCCCCAACCGCGAGCAGGGCATCCCAATCCCACCGTGCTGGCTTGGCAGCATGGTTTGATCAACGCTGTGGGCCTGGCCAATCCCGGAGTTGAGGCCGAGATCGAGGAACTGGCCAAGACGCGGGCATACCTGCGCCCGATGGGTGTCGCCCTCATCGCCAGTGTCTTTGCCGGCACAGTGGAGGGCTTTGCCCGTGTAGCGGCCCGGGTGATCGACGCCCAACCGGATCTGGTGGAGATCAATATCTCCTGTCCTAATGTCCACGACGACTTGGGCACCCCCTTTGCCGCTGATGCGACCTCCGCGGTCAAGGTGACTGCCGCGGTCAAGGAAGCTGTAGCGGACCGGGCACCGGTTCTGGTCAAGCTCTCGCCTAATGTGGCTAACATTGCCGCCATTGCCCAACGTGTGGAGGCCGCAGGCGCTGATGGTATCACGGCCATCAACACACTGCCGGGTATGATTATCGACATCCATGCCCAGCAGCCCATCCTGGCCAACCGTACCGGAGGTATGTCTGGTCCCGCCATTCGCCCCCTGGCGGTGCGCTGTGTGTACGAGATCTATCGCGCAGTCAGTATCCCCATCGTTGGAACCGGAGGGGTAAGCAGTGGCCGCGACGCCATTGAGATGATCATGGCCGGAGCCAGCGCGGTCGGTGTTGGATCGGCCGTCTACCACGATGGTCCTGAAGCTTTTGATCGTCTCTGCGACGAGATTGAGGCACTCTTGGCTGAACTGGAGTGCGAATCAGTGGCTGAGCTACGGGGTGTTGCTCATCGCGATCTGGGCGGACGGAGTATGGTATGAGCAGCAGTATGCCGCAGGCCACTCGCATTGCTGGCGTGCACGACGAGAGCGGCCGTGTTCGGACCTTCGTCCTGGACTTGCATCTGGCGGCGGATCCCGGCCAATTTGTCATGATCTGGTTACCAGGCCTCGACGAAAAACCCTTTAGCTTGGTGCGCGCGGCCCCAGTGACGCTGACTATCAGCCGTGTAGGTCCCTTCAGCTCAGCAATCCATGGACTGTCACCGGGCGATCGCTTGTGGCTCCGCGGTCCTCTCGGCCGTCCCTTCACCCTGCCGGAGTCTCATGCGCCGGCTTCCGAGCCGCGCATCTTGCTCATCGGCGGCGGATATGGCGTCGCGCCTCTGTACTTTCTGGCCGAACGCGCTCTGACTTCCAGGTGGGCGGTGCATATAGTGATCGG
Source organism: Anaerolineae bacterium (assembly GCA_050116355.1). Lineage (GTDB taxonomy): Bacteria > Chloroflexota > Anaerolineae > JAAYZQ01 > JAAYZQ01 > JASFOV01. The sequence goes on along the minus strand of JASFOV010000439.1, from coordinate 1,745 downwards.
CGCGCGGACGGCGGCCGATTTGGTCTTTGCCGATCGCTTTGCGGCTCTGGGAGCAGGGGTCTCGCTTACCACAGACGATGGGTCTCGCGGTCAGCGAGGGGTGGCCACCGACGCGGCAGAAGTTCTCCTGGATCGAGCGGCCTACCAAACACTCTATGCTTGCGGCCCCGAGCCCATGCTGGACGCCGTGGAGCGGCTGGCCCGCAAGCGGGGGCTGCCGGCCCAACTGAGCTACGAGCGCTATATGCGTTGTGGCTTTGGTGTCTGTGGTTCGTGCGCCCAGCGGGGTTGGCTCGTCTGCCGCGATGGGCCTGTGCGACATGTGCCCTAAGGACCCACCAATGCGCATCGTGTGCAGACGTTTCGGCCGTCTGACGCATGTCCACCACGCAACGGCTCCACAAACGTGCACCAGACAGCGTTCTCTGCTATAATTCTGCATGTCTGTGAGCAAGCTGGACCTTGGAGGTTCGAACATGGCATTTCCGCGTCGAAGTGGTATCCTGATGCACCCTACCTCACTCCCTGGACGATTTGGAATCGGCGATCTAGGAAATGAGGCCTACTCCTTCGTCGACTTTTTGGTCGCGGCTGGACAGACCTATTGGCAGGTGCTGCCCCTGAGTCCTACCGGCTATGGCGACTCGCCCTACCAGGGGCTCTCGGCCTTTGCGGGCAACCCTCTGCTCATTAGTCCTGAGGCGCTGGTGAAGGTTGGACACCTCTCACCGGCCGATCTGGAGTCGCTACCCGAGTTGCCTGAGGGCTGTGTGGACTTTGGGCCGGTCATCCAAACCAAGACCCAATTGCTGGATCAAGCCTTTGCCAATTTTCGTGATCACGCCCCAGTGGCACAGCGTACCTCCTTTGCCCAATTCTGCGACGAGCAGGCTTTCTGGCTGGATGATGTGGCCTTGTTCATGGCCTTAAAGACAGCCCACAAGCTGCGTCCGTGGCACGAGTGGGACCCCGGCGCGGTCCGGCGGCAGCCTGAGGCACTGGCCCGTTGGCGCGATACCCTGGCTGATGAAATTGAAAAGCAGAAATACCTTCAGTGGCAATTCTTCGAACAATGGCTGGCGCTCAAATCCTACGCCAACGAGCAGGGCATTCACATCATCGGCGACATCCCCATTTTTGTCGCCCTAGACAGCGCTGATGTGTGGGCCAACCCGCACCTTTTCTACTTTGATCAAGATCTGCAACCCACGGTCCAGTCTGGCGTGCCGCCAGACTATTTCAGCGAGACCGGCCAACTTTGGGGCCATCCCCTCTATCGCTGGGATGTGATGGCCGACAACGGCTACGAGTGGTGGATCAAACGCTTCCGCATGGCCTTCACCCAGACCGATGTGGTGCGCATCGATCACTTCCGCGGCTTCTACAACTATTGGGAGGTTCCGGCTGGCGCGAAGACGGCCATCAAGGGGCAGTGGGTGTACGGGCCCGGAGCGGACCTGTTCCTCCGGGTGACGGCTACGCTCGGCCAGGTCTCGATCATTGCCGAAGACCTGGGCGATTTCGACGAAGAATCGCGCGCGGGCGTGGACGCGCTGCAAAATGAGTTTGGCTACCCGGGCATGAAGGTCCTCCAGTTTGCCTTCTCCGCTGGTCCATCTGATCCCTTCTTGCCCCACAACTTTGAGCGCGATTGGGTGGTCTACACTGGCACGCACGACAACGACACCAGCAGAGGGTGGTACGAAGAGACGTCGACCGCAGCTGAGCGTGATTATGCGCGCAAG
>JASFOV010000438.1:0-4528 GCA_050116355.1 Anaerolineae bacterium | reverse complement strand
CCCCGCCAGCGGTAGCGGTGCTTCCAGATGAAGAGGGTGGATTCTCCTCTTTGGCAGACGGGTCTTCCGCGGATAACCGCAGCAGGCCGGCGCGCGCCGCTGACAGCATGCCCACGTGGCTGACCACCTTGTTGCCTTTTGTGTTCTAGGGACTGCTATGACTCTCCGAGCTGCCGCTGGGACCCTTCCCGAACAGGTCCGCATCTAAACGGTGGCTGCTACGCTTTGTCCATATCCCAGCAGGGCTTCTACCCCCGCTTGGTCCGGGGCTTCGGCGTAGACGCGGAGCACCGGCTCGGTGCCGGATGGCCGGATCAAGAGCCAGCTGTCATCCTCCAAACAGTACTTTACACCGTCCAGCGTGTTGACGTCCTGCACAGCAAGCCCACCCAGGCTGGCGGGGGCGTCGTTGACCAAGCGGGCTACCATTTCCTTCTTGACGACAGGCTGCCTTAGCCGCAGATCGGTCCGCGCATAGCAGGTTGGCCCGGCCTGTTTCTGGATGTCCTCGACCAACTCTTGAAGGGGGACGCCGGCAGCGGCCATGACTTCCATTAGCAGCAACCCCATCAAAACGCCATCCCCTTCGGGGATGTTGCCTTTGATGCTTAGGCCGCCCGACTCTTCCCCGCCCATGAGGACATCCTCGCGGAGCATATACTCGGCAATGTGATTGAAGCCGACGGGCGTCTCTTTGAGTGGCAGATTGTACTTGTGGGCCAACCGGTTCACCATCATGGTGGTTGAGACGGTCTTGACCACCATGCCGCTCCAGCCGCGTTGCTCGACCAGATAGCGCAGGACGAGGGCAAAGATGTGATGGGGGTCAACATAGACGCCTTGCGCATCCATGGCGCCGATGCGGTCGGCGTCCCCGTCGGTGGCCAGTCCGACGTCGGCGTGGTGGGTCTGGATGGCGGCCACCAGGGCATTCAGGTACTTGGCAATGGGCTCGGGATGGATGCCGCCGAAGCCAGGATTCATTTCGCTGCGGATGTCATACACGTGGCAGCGGGTACGAGCCAGCATCTCGGCGATGCACCCGCGACCCGAGCCGTACATGGCATCAGCCACAGCCCGCAGCTCGCCGTTGGAGATCACGTCCAGATCCACGAGTTGGCCGAGGTGCTCGTAGTAGCCCCATACCGGGTCGAAGCGGCGGATCAGATCCTGCCTCAGGGCTCGCTCATAGTCCATGATATTGGGGCCCCGCGCCTGTGCTTCGGCTGACTCTAGATAGTGCTCGACCCGCCGCGCCTGTTGGCTGGAAATGGCGCTGCCGTGGGCGGCCTTGAGCTTGAGACCGTTGTAACGCGGCGGATTGTGGCTGGCGGTGATCATGATGCCGGCTGCAGCCTTTTTCTCGAGTACGCTGTAGGACACAGCTGGGGTCGGTGCATCGGCCCGTGTCAGCCAGGCGACAATGCCATTGCCGGCCATGACCCGCGCCACCTCCGTGGCGTAGCGATCGGACAGGAAGCGTGTGTCAAAGCCGATGACGACGGCCGGTGCGGGGCCATTCTCGCCTTCGTTCTGGACATAGTCGGCAATGGCCTGGGCCACCAGCCGCAGGTTGTTGTATGTGAATGTGTCAGAAATGACGGCGCGCCAGCCGTCTGTTCCAAAGCGGATACTCATGGTTGCCTGCGATCCTCCTTTGTGATAGGTTGTGTGTGCGTGGATCTACTCGACGCCGGCGATGGCTTCGGCGGCTGCTTCCTCGGGTGTGAGGACACCGGTCAGGACGGCCTCCACGGCTTGCTGGAGAGCGGCTGTCACCTGCGTGTAGTTGTCCAGGTGCGGACGTGGTTGGGCGGCGGTTAGGAGATCCTGGAGAAGGCGTGTGTAACCATCCGACTGATCCCAGTTGGCCAGGGCCTGTTGCCGCGTGGGTAGATGGTTTGTCGCCAGATTCCAGGCCGAGTTGGTCTCGGGAGCCATCATCTGGGTCACAAATTCTGCAGCCAGCGCCTGGCGAGCTGGATCGGGGGTCGTGACGGCCAGCGCCCACCCCTGGCCGATGGATGACCCGGGGCCGTTGATGGTAGGGATGGGCGCGGCTGCCGTGCTCGGCAACAACGCCCGATCAATGAGGTAGCGATGGCTGTTGACGTGAGACAGGGTGCCTTCTCCGTCCCGATAGGCCTCCCAGCTATCGTCCGTCGTCTGGTAGTCGAGTATCTCCGGGGGAAAGATCCCCTGAGAGGCTCCATCCTGGTAGAACTGTAGAACAGCGGTGAGGCTGTCCAGGTCAAGGGGCTGGTCATCGGGGCCTTCCGCGGAGATCGTGTCCTGGAGGGCCAGGTACTGGACCAGGAAATCATCGTTCACCAGTCCGGCCTGTCCACCCGCAGGAAAGAGGTAGGGCCCCGGGTTGCTGAGCACACCTGGCCAGGAACTGGGGGGAACGGTCATCTCGCCGGTGTTGTAGGCCAGGTGGTCCAAGTCGGCCCAGTATTGTAGTCCGTAGAGCTGTCCCTCGAATGTGCCAGCCTCCCGGGCAAAGGCGTACAGATCGCCGGTGAGATCGGGTGGCATCAAGTCGCCCAAGGGATAGACCAGCTCGGCTTGGACGGCCGCGCCTAGCTCGTCCACATCGATGAGGGCCACGTCCGGCAACAAGTCAGGGACGACGGCTGAAGTGGTCAGCAGGTAATCGAGAATGCCTCCTTTGCCATAGGGTTTTTTCAGGACAAACTCGATCCGGACGTCGGAGTGACTCGCTTCGAAGGCAGCAGCCTGCTGGTCCAGAATCTGGCCCTCGACAGTAGCCTCTGTCGGAGAGAAGGCTTCGGTGGTCCAGATGGTCAAGGTGATGACGGCTGGCTCGACCGGACCCGGCTCGGTAGGCGCGGCCGTGGGCTGCTGCGGGGCGGCTGTGGCACCAGTGGGCACAGTGGGTGCGGTCGTCGGCTGGGCTGGAGACAGGTCGCAAGCTGCCAAGAGCAAAGCGCTCGCAAGCAGGAGCAGCGCCAGGACAAACGGGAGCCAGAGCCGCGGGCGGATACGCATTGGACTCACCGCCGGATGGTCTGGGCCCGGCCGGGACCCACCGAGATGCAGGAGGCAGGAATAGCCAACAGGTCTTCGATGCGCTGCACATAGTCGCGCGCCCCTGGCGGCAGTTCGTCAAACGCGCGCGTAGAGGTGATATCCTGCTGCCAGCCGGGCAACGTTTCGTAGATCGGGCGGCACTGAGCCAGCACACTGAGATCGGTGGGGAAGGTCTCGATCCGTTCGCCGGCTAGCTCGTATGCGACGCAGATCTGTAACGTCTCGAAACGGGACAGGACGTCGAGCTTGGTAATGGCCATTTCGGTCAGGCCATTGACACGCAAGGCGTAGCGCAGGGCGACGATGTCGAGCCAGCCGCAGCGTCGCGGTCGTCCAGTCGTGGTCCCAAACTCGTCCCAAGGCTGGGCGCCTGTGCCACGGAGTAGCTCGCCGAGTGTGCCTGTCAGCTCGGTGGGCATGGGACCGGCACCGACACGCGTCTGGTAGGCTTTGACCACACCCACGATGCGCTCGATGTTCTGGGGTCCAGTGCCCAACCCAGTCATTACGCCGCCGATGGTGGGGGTTGAGCTGGTAACGTAGGGGTACGAGCCATGATCCAGGTCAAGCAGGGTGCCCTGGGCGCCCTCGGCCAGGATGCGCTTTCGCGAGCGCATGGCTTGGTCGATCTCCTCCGAGATATCGGCGATGTGTGGCCCTAAGCGCTCAGCATAGGTGAGGTACTCGGCTACGATCGCTTCGGGATCCAGGCCGGGCTGGTCGTAGAGGGTCTCGAGCATGGTGTTCTTGACCGCCACCTCGTGGCGGATGCGCTGCGCCAGGTCTTCCGGCGCGTGGAGCATCTCCTGGGCGCGGATACCGGTGCGAGCGGCTTTGTCCGTATAGGCCGGGCCGATGCCCCGCTTGGTTGTGCCCAGTGCCTGGCTACCCCGCGCCGCCTCCGACGCGCCGTCGAGCGCGAGGTGGTAGGGCATGATCAGATGGGCCAGTCCACTCAGCTTGAGCCGCTGGGCCGAGACATCCACCCCCCGGGCGGCCAGTCCATCCATTTCGGCCAAGAGTTTCTTGGGGTTGACGACCATGCCGCCACCCAGTAAGCATTTCACGCGCGGGTAGAGGATGCCCGATGGAATCAGATGCAGGGCAAATCGCTCGGTGCCCACGGTGACCGTGTGTCCGGCATTGTCGCCCCCGGCAAAGCGGGCTACTACGTCCTCTTCGGCCGCGAGCAAGTCGGTGATCTTGCCTTTCCCCTCATCCCCCCATTGGGCGCCGAGGATCACAGTAATCGGCATCAGAATCTCCTTTCGTCTGCACTCATGGGCGCAGGTCCCAGTTGTTCGCCTATTCGTCGTCTGGGTACAAAGGCACAAAATCGAAGGCGTTGACGTCGACCAATCCTCGATCGGTGAGCTTCAAACTGGGAATGACGGGTAGCGCCAGAAATGACATGGTCATCAGCGGGTCGGGAAGCGTGCAACCCAGCTCGTGGGCAGCCGCCGTCAGACCCTCT
>JASFOV010000437.1:0-4533 GCA_050116355.1 Anaerolineae bacterium | reverse complement strand
TGGCCCTGGCTATCGTCCAACAAAAAGCGCAACTCGTCGATCTCGCGTCGTAGATTGCGCAGACGCAACTGACTGATGGCATCCAAGAACTTTTCCTGCAGCAAGTCATCTGGTACGTGCGGTTGCGCTTGTTGTGCCTGGACCAGCCGGTCGACCCGCTCTTGTAGGCTTGTCTCGAGCGTATCGTAGAATGCGGCACGGGCATCTTTGTCCCCGCCACCGGCCAGCCAGTTCTGCCACGCAACCAGAATGGCTCGATCCTCGGGACGACCAAAGTCCTCGGCATCCAATGGTTTTTCTTCACTAGCTTGCAACGCCTCGGTAGCATCTTCTAGCAGTCTCGGGTGGTACAGGATCGAACCTAGGCAATACTCCTCCAGCCCCATCGACAGCTCCGCTGGGGCGGGAGGGGACTCCTGTCGCTTGGGCCGGTCTGAGCGCGATTGCCGATTCGTCTCTCGAATTTGTTGCCAGAGCGAGCGTTCATCGATTTGGACCATTCGGGCCAGGCGTTGCAAGTAGTGGGTTCTCTGCACCCGGTCACCGATCTCGGCGATCAATGGCCCCAGGAGCTGGACCGCTTCGGCCTTGCCTTTGGCCGTCGACAGATCGAGATCGGTTGTCAGAGCGTTGAAATAGTAGTCCATGACCGGTTTGGCCTGGCTGACCAGTTGCGCCCAGCGCGAAGGGCTTTCGCGTATCACTTCGTCGGGATCCCGTCCTGGCGGTAGCGACATGATGCGAATATCGGCAGCAAGCCGTTCCTCAAATCGAATCAATCCTCGGGCGGTGGGTACGGGAATGACCTCGCGATCCATGACCTGCCGGGCAACGTCCAACCCGCGCAAGGTGGCCCGATCGCCGGCCACATCCGAGTCCAGTGCCAGGACGAACTGTTGTGTGTGCCGCTTCAGCCGTGCCAATTGTGCTTCGGTGAGGGCGGTACCCATTTGTGCTACGACATTGTTGAGGCCATGTTGGTGGGCCATTAGCACGTCCATGTAGCCCTCGACAATGATCGCCTGGCCGGTCGTCCGGATGCCCACTTTGGCCTGGTCCAGTCCAAAGAGCACACTGCTCTTGTCGAATAATCGGGTCTGAGGCGAATTCAGGTACTTGGGCACACTGTCATCGAGAACACGCCCACCAAACCCAATGGTCCGGCCACGGTGATCGCGGATGGGAAAGATTACCCGACCCCGGAATCGATCGTAGTGGCCGCTGCCGTCGCCCCGTTCGATGGCCAGGCCGGCTTCGACAGTGTCTTCAAGAGCATAGCGTCTGCTGGTCAGGTACTTCAGCAGCCCGTCCCATTGGTCCAGGGCGTATCCGATCTGGAATCGATCGAGCGTTTCCCGCTTCATCCCTCGTTTTTCGAGGTAGGCGCGCGCCTTGACCGCCTCGTCGCTGTGGATCAGCAGGTGGTAAAAATAGGTGGCCGCCGCCTGGTTGATCTCACGCAGCAGATTCAGATGTTTCTCAGCTTCGGCCATCTGCGGGCTGGGGGGCTCCAATTCGACACCAGCCCGCTGTGCCAGTGTCTTGAGCGCCTCGCCGAATTCGAGGTTCTCCTGCTTCATGATGAAGGTAAAGACATCGCCACCCGTCCCGCACGCGCCAAAGCAGTGCCACCGTCCCGAATCAGGGAAGACTACAAAGGACGGCGTCTTTTCAGCATGGAACGGACACAGCCCTTTGTAGTTTTTGCCCGCCTTTTTGAGCGGTACGTAGGACTGTATGAATTCCACGATATCAAGGCGGTCCTTGACTTCATCAATCGCGCTCATTTTGGCTGCTTTGTGCCTTGCGTTCTAACTGCTTCTCTAGGGTGAGGGTCAGGCGAGGCTGGCCCCTAGCCGGTACAACCACTTGTAGGCCGTTCATCCGAGCCCCAGCCCTCAACGTGACGATTTCTTTCGTAGCTGTATTCTACCACAAAGCGGTATGGCAGCCAAAAGAGGCTGCTCTTGCGTCCCATTCCGAGTCGCAGGTTTTTGGGCTAGGCGCTCTGTTTCACTCGTTGTTTGTCTTTTTCTGTCTCTTCGTCGGCTCTGGCTTCGGCCAGTTCCTGGGTTGCCTTTTCCAACGAGACAGGTTTCATGTCGGCCAGTACTGCATCGATCTCCTGGGTTAAGGTCTGGAATACCTCGCGAATGCTGCGCGTGGCATCGATGCGATGGAAATTGTACTCTTCGCTCATCGCCTCGAACTGCGCCAGGAGGCGAGTTTGGTACTCGACAAACGCTTCGTAGTAGTCCCGGCTGGGAAGAACATCCATGCCTGATTCCCAATAGTCAAACCCGCGGGCGTTCAAGACGCGTGGAATCAGGTGGGGCAGGTCCGCCTGCAGGTACAGGATTAGGTCGGGGACTAGGGCAAAACCGAATACGTCCCGAATCCATCCCGGATCCACACCGCGGACGATGGCTCTGGCCATGATGGAGTAAACGTAGCGGTCGGTTAGAACGACGAATCCGGCGCGCAGGGCAGGGATGATGACTTTTTCCAAGCGATCAACCATGTCGGTGGCGTAGAACAGGTTCTGAGTGAGGTTGCCCAATGTGTGACCGCGCATGGCTTCCTTGATGCCCTTGCCGGCCAGATCAGATCGCTTCATGCCTGTGGATTGTACCGCGTACCCTTTGCTTTCCACCCACTCGCGCAAGAGCGCAATCTGAGTCGAACGTCCTACCCCGTCGGTTCCCTCCAGGACGAGCAGCCGTCCGGGCAGCGGCTTGGTGCGGCTGAACCCGGCCAATCCCTCCCCATAGAAGGCAATCTTGGTCATGGTGCGCTCCTCTCAGGCAGTACCTCGTCCAGGTAACGACCATAGACGCTTTCCGCTGCCAGCACTTCTCGCCAGGCGCTCGGTTCAACCCGCAGGGCCCCTGTCAACAGGGGCGTGATAATTTCTCGCACCAATTCTTGTTGCTTGACCAAGGGCAGAGTGGCATCGATCACCGTCAGACCGAATTCGTCTACCATCTTGTCATATTCTTCTAGAATGCGGCCCTGGAACAGAGCGAAGCTCTCATAGGGATCGTCGCTGAGGCCGATGTCCATGCCCGCCTCGTAGTACTTGAGCTGGGGGCGCCCGCCCAAGATGCGCCGAAGCGATTCTTCGAGGGGTACACGGAAGTAGAAGGCCACCGTTGGTTTGATGGCGAAGGCATAGACCTTGCGCACCCACTCCGGCGCAACGCCGCGGGCTACATCGCGCCCAAAGGCAGTGTAGATATAGCGGTCAGCTAGCACGATGGCGCCTGCCTTGAGCGCGGGCAAGATCTGTCGCTCAAGTCTATCCGCAAAGTCGGCGGCGTGGATGAGACTGAAGGAAGAAGGGCTGAGCATCTGCTTCTTTTTTCCCTTCTTGGTGGTCGCCTTGACCAGGGGCGACGAGTTCCACTCGCTGAAGGCGACACAGTAGCCCTGGCCGATCAGCCACTTGCTGAGAAGGTCCAGCTGGGTACTCTTGCCCGAACCGTCAATGCCTTCCACAATAAAGAGTTTGCCTGGCAGGGCACGTCCATCCGGAAGTTGTGCCATCGTCTCACACTCCTTGAGGGCTAGCTAGGCGACAGAACCGCTTTCTTCGTGCAGGATTATAACACAGTTTCCTGCGATTCACAACTGAGGTTTTTCTTGTCCGCCTGCGTGGCAGATCGCTAAAGTCCGACGAAAGGCGCCTTCATGTCAGCAGTGCGGTAGGCGTAGGCCATGTGAGGTGTGTTGTAGTGCCACCAAGTCTCGTCATCTTCCATCACGACAATGGCGGCCTCAATAGCATCCATCGCTGAACCACCAGCAGTCAGAACGGCCCAACCAGCTTCTACGGCCCGCTCCGTTCCCTGGCGGTGGGCCACCTCTCCGTCGGATGGGATGTCCCAGGCGCCCCCGTGGACGATAATGGAAGATCGCATCACGCTCTCTAGAATAGAGTCAGTCTGGCTCGAACCGGCACGCCTATTGTATTGTACCCAGGTTACGGGGTTTGGTCAAGATGGCAGAGGAAGTGACCGAAGCACAGGATAGGGGTCTTGTTAGGCGCTGCGCAAGGTGACGAGTTTTTCGCCCTGCGATACGTCGCGGTCCGCGCTGCCGTGTATGGTTTCCACAGTAGCAGCCTCTGAGGTTCGGAGCTCCATCTTCATTTTCATCGATTCAACAACCGCGATCACATGGCCAGCTTCGACAAAGTCGCCAGGGGCTACCGGTAGCGAGATCACGCGTCCAGCCAGAGGGGTGCAGATGGTGAAGCAGTCGCCGCTGCGGTTGTCACAATCCGTGGGAGGAGGCGCGGGGCGGCTCTGTAGGCGTTCAACCTGCACGGGATAGGTATGGCCCTGGACCTCGACCCGGTATTCGCCCTGCAATTTCTCAACAAAGACGAGGTACCCCTCCTCGCCGGCCGACAGAGAATAGAGAGGCAGGCCACCCAGCTGTTCCAGGCCGACGTAGAGCGGGCGACCGTCTACCCGTACCAGTTGTCCGTGCTCTATCTCAATCTCATACGTGTGTGGGCCAACCGTGATC
>JASFOV010000436.1:0-4541 GCA_050116355.1 Anaerolineae bacterium | reverse complement strand
GCCTGCAGCGAGTAGGGCGGCCGGTGGGCCACCGCTTTCTCCAAACGAACCATCGCCTCAAAGAACTCGGGCTCGTCCAATCGCTGGCGGGGAACAAAGTCGGCGAAGGCGCGAACCCCATACTCTGCCGTGACCTCCAACCCCATCCCGGTCAGCCAGGTAGCGATCTCCTTACTGGTGTACGCCCGGCCCGCCACATCAAATAGCTTGGCACAGAATGCGCCGGTCTCTAGGCTGGTCAGTGCGCCTACGGGGTCGCCGCGCGACCAGATCCGGCGCAACACCTCGGCGTGGTGGTTGACAAAGGACAAGGACAGCAGGCCGCCCTCCCGAAGTACGCCAACCAACGTTCGGAGTGTGTCTTGCGGTGCCGGCAGATACTCGATCAGGGTATGGCAAGCAATGGCGTCAAAGAACCCCGCGCCGAATGCGTCGCCCACTGAACCGGCCGCTGCCAGGCAGAACGTCAAGCGGGCTTGGACCTCGGCCGGCAAGCGCTCAGCCGCCAGTCGTGCCTGGTCCAGCATGGCTGGCGCATAGTCCAATAGCCAGACGCGGTAGCCACACAGCGCCAATTTCAGTGCTAATTCTCCTGAGCCGCCACCGGCATCCAGAACACGCGGGGCATTGTCCGTACCGGTTATCTCCGGCAGATAGGGCTCGAGGTTGTGCCAGGTCACTGCACGACGGATCCGCCCCATGGGCTCCTGGTTGTAGTTGGCCCAAGCTTCGGCGCCCGCGTCGAAGCGGGCCCGGGATTCATCGCTCATCGGATCTTGGCTCTATGTCGGGGATCGTACCTGTCGGGCTGGGCCGGCATTATATTCCCACGCCCCGTACCTGGCCTAACCAGCGCCGCTTGGTCCGCCACATCATGTCGGATAGTACCGAGGTGGGCGCCAGGTGCTCAGCCAATTCGGCAAAGTCACCGCGCTCATCCCAGTAGAGGGGACAAGCGCCACAGCACAGCGTCGCAAACTCGCAGTCGCGGCAGCCGGGCGGCAAGAACTCTTTGCGGCGCCAGTATTTGGCCGTGCGACGGTTCCAGATGGCGTCGAACGGTTCATCGAGCAAGTTGCCCACTCCCTGTTCAAAGCTGGAGCAGGGCAGGACACTGCCATCCGGGGCGATGCTCAGCAATCCGTCCGCTGCCGAGCACGATTGGCTGCCCAGGCCATGGGCCACCGGGTTGAACAAGCAGAGCGGTACCGGCGAATACCACACCAGGCGCATGCCATGCTCATGGGCCCGCTCCTTGACCGGCAGCACCAGGTCCCCAATCTCTTCGTACCCGATCTCCATGCTGCCCACAGCATCGCCGGTGCGGATCACCATGTTCATGCTCAAGTATGACTGTTCGTTCTCTGCCAGGAAATCAACCAGGTCCAGCAGATGCTCCCGGTTGAGTCGGTTGATTGTCGTATTGGTGTGGACGTGGATGCCCGCTGCCTTCAGGTTGCGGATGCCTTGCACCGTCCGCCGCCAGGCGCCGGGACGACCCACGATGGCATCGTGGATGTCCGCGCTGGCCGCCTCCAGGCTGACCTGTGCCGAGTCGAGTCCGGCCTTTGCCAAATGCTCGACATAACCATTAGCGCCGCAGCGGATGCCGTTGGTGATTAGGTTGGTTCGCAGGCGCCGTGACTTGGCATAGCCGATCAGGTTTGGCAGATCGGGGCGCAAGGTGGGTTCGCCTCCCGTAAAAGATACGGTAGGCACGCGAGCCACATCGACAATGGCATCCAGAATGCGCCGCACTTCCGCCGTCGTCATCTCGGGGACCTCGGGGCCGCGGTCGGGGGCGCTGGCGTAACAGAAGGTACAGCGGTTTTGACAACGATAGGTGAGGGCGATCTCGGACAGGACCGGCAGATCTCGGCTGTGGCTGCCAAAGGGCGTCTTGCGCACTGCCGGCGCTACGCCTTCCCGATCTTGCAGCACCAGCGCCAGCGATTTGAGCAGGCGTTCCAGGTCGGCTTCCACCTGGGCTGGGGACACGCCATATTGAGTCGCTGTCCGCTGCACGACTGCTTCCACATCGGGCTGCTCCTGGGCATAGAGGGCCGACAACATCTCGGTTGCCGTGCGGTTCAGGTGATGGATCTTGTTCGGCCGCAGGATCAGGAGCCGGTCCTCCGGCCGGACAAAGACAAAGTCGCGCGTACTCGTGATAAACTCTGCAGCGAAGGCTTGCAGCTCAGATACGCCGGTGGCGACCGATTGTGTTGATTGGGGATCGTGGTTCGCGGCCATGGTACCGTGCACTAGAAGCTGCTCACACAGGCGCTGTGGCAGGCGCTGTGGCACGCCGAGTGGCAATCGCACGCCGAATGACAGGCCGAATGGCAGTTCGAGTGCACGCAGGCGGAGTGACAGGCGTCGTGGACGCAGGCCGAGTGGCACGCCGAGTGACAGGCCGAGTGGCAGGCATCGTAGCAGGCCGTTGTGACCTCGCCGGCCAGCCCGCTGATGGTTCGCTCCACGGATGAAGCGGTGCGCACCGCCAGCCCCTCAATCCCCTCCGCGACGCTCACCGCCGCACCTTCCGCGATGCCCGCCACGTCGGAAGCCGCTCGAACCAGGGGGGCCTCGCGTACCGAATCCAGGACGTCGGCGCCCATCTGTCCGGCGGGGACGGCGGGCAGTCGAGCGGGGTGGACCGGCTCAGGCCGGTACCGGTCGGCGAGGATGACCCACGGATAGTAGTGGCGCTCAACCTCCACACGGCGGGCGGGGGGCATGCGCTGCCACTCATCCCACAAGTCGTCGGCGCGGCGACGGTATACGCGGCGTGTCTCTTGGGCGTCGGCATTCCAGATCTTACGCTGCAGCCGGGCTGAGACCAGCCGCATCACCCGGTCGATGGTCGCTGGGGGTAGGGTGCCGTCATCGGCGATGCCCGCTACCAGGGCTTCTTCATAGTCTTCCAGGGGCAGGTCAGGATTGGTGACCTCCAGTTGCAGAGGGCGTTTGTTGAGCACCGTCAGCACGCCGCGTTGTACCAGACCCAGGATGACGAGGGTGAGCACCTTGGCCGTGTCGCCGATATACAGGGCGGCCTCGATCGCCTCCAGGTCGGGTACCAGGCCCGTTTGTTCAAAAGTCTCGATCTCGATCTCGGGCGCCTCATAGCCTTCGGGGGCGGGCTTGGGGGCGACCCAGCGCATCACGCCGAAGACAATGCCTCCGGCCAGTGCCAGCCCGCCGCCCGCGGCCAATCCCAGGAGCAGGCCGATGGGCGATCGCTCCTCGATCGGCGCCGGCGGCGGTGCCGGGGTGGCCGTGGCCTCGCTCAGGGGCGGTGCGAACGGTGTGGGCTCCGGTGTATAGGTGGCCGAAAAGTAGTCCGCCGGCAGATAGACGCCTCCTACCAAAAAGGAATACATCGCCGGTAGGTTCTCACGAGACACATAGAGCGACAGCCAGTTCTTGCCGCTGGCTTCGTCCGGTGTGGGATAGTACACCCAGCGGTCGAAATGCGCCACCACATCTTCGTCCACAAAGATGCGGGCATTGTTGACCATCTCATCGGTGACCTGCGCCGGCTGCGTGACGTCCGCCGGTAGCTCAATGGGCAGGATGAAGGTGGCGATCTGCTCGTCGATGGGCAGGCTCCATTGGGGCGGCGCCCACGAGAGCACGCGGTAGGGATTGCCGTCGATTGTCGTCGTATCCAAGAAGGTGTTGACCAGATAGCGGATTTCGACGGTGTACTCGCCGCCGGGCTGCGTCTCGATCTCGAACTCGGCGCGGTACTTGTCATCGCCAAGGGGGACCATCCGTACCGGCGTCTCTTGTCCGTCGTGCTCTAGCTGAGCTTCCAACTGGCTGTGCCCATCATCGAAGGGGCCGATCTCGTTGATCCGGTCGCGGCTGGCGTCGTCGACAAAGGTCAACCGATAGACGACCCGCAGGCGACCATCCTCCAGGACTGTCACTTGAGACTGGACCTGGGTGATGGTCGGGGCGGCCCAGGCTGGCGCAGCCAATAAGGCGGCTACTGCCAAGATCAGGATCACGAACCCAAGACGAACGGCTCTGTTCATAGACTTTCCTGCTTTCACTTCCCCGCCGGTCTGGCTCCGGATGGATGCCAAACCCGCGCGATCCTTCGTTCCCCAGTCGCACCCGAGACAGGTGGCTGGTGCCTGGAACTCAGCGGCATCGCCCTCAATTGGCACGGGTGCATTATACTCGAAAAGACGCCGGGCGGCAAGCGTCCACGTCATAGCAAGAGGGCAGCCCGGTGGGGTCACCAAGCTGCCCTCGAAAGGGTAGCGGAGTCTCAGGCTGTCAAGGTCGGGGACGAAGCCAAGTTCTCGACGTAGCCCATGCCGAATCCTGGCTCTAGCAGTCTGTGCTTGTAGGCGGAGATGTCTTCGCCCCGGTTCATGAGACTGCGATAGATCCCCGCTGAGCGAATGTCTCCGGTCAACCGGAAACCGGCGATGTGGCCGTCCTCGACATAGATCTTGCGCAGCGTCCCGTTGTGGCGCAGGCGCAGTTCCTCGCCGCGCATGTGGCCCACGGCCATCACCGGC
>JASFOV010000435.1:0-4562 GCA_050116355.1 Anaerolineae bacterium | reverse complement strand
CCCTGTGGATGCCGAGACCCTGCGCTACCTGCGCCATACCGGCCGTTCGGACGATCTGGTGGATCTGGTGGAACGCTACACCAAGGCCCAAGGTCTATTCCGCACTGACGCTGCCCCGGCCCCGGTCTATTCTGACACCTTAACCCTGGACCTGGGTACCGTGGAACCCAGCCTGGCTGGGCCCAAACGCCCGCAGGACCGCATCCCGCTGCGCGAGATGAAGCCTGCCTTTCACCAGGTCCTGCGCGCTCCTGTCTCCGATGGCGGCTTTGGGCTGGATGAAGACGCTGCGGCCCATACGGCGCGCGTGCCGCCCTCGAATGGTACAGAGAGTTCAACCCTGCGGCATGGCTCGGTCGTGATCGCCGCCATCACCAGCTGCACGAATACCTCCAACCCGACGGTGATGCTGGGCGCAGGCCTGCTGGCCAAAAAGGCCGTGGAGCGCGGTCTCCGCGTTCCACCCTACGTCAAGACTAGCCTCGCGCCGGGCTCGACGGTGGTGACCCGCTATCTGGATGAGGCTGGACTGACACCGTACCTCGATCAATTGGGGTTCAATCTGGTCGGGTATGGCTGCACGACCTGCATCGGCAACAGCGGGCCGCTTCCCGAGCCAGTGGCTCAGGCGGTGGACGAAGGTGACTTGGTGGCGGCGGCGGTGCTGTCGGGCAACCGCAACTTTGAGGGACGCATCAGCCCCGACGTGCAAGCCAACTACCTCGCCTCACCGCCGCTCGTTGTGGCTTATGCACTGGCTGGACGGGTCGATCTGGATCTGGTCAACGAGCCCCTCGGCCAAGACGGGCAAGGCCGGGCAGTCTACCTACGTGACATCTGGCCCAGCCAGTCCGAGATCCAACGCGCCGTGGCTTCGGCCCTCGACGCCAAGATGTTCGAAGAGCAGTACGCCGATGTCTTTAGTGGCAACGAGACCTGGAACGCCATCCCCGCGGCCGACTCTGACCTGCTGTACGATTGGGATCCGGAATCAACCTACATCCAGGAACCGCCCTTCTGGGCGGATGTAACCTCCGAGGTGCCGCCTGCGTCCGATATCCAAGGGGCGCGCGTGTTGGCACTGCTGGGCGATTCCGTGACGACCGATCACATTTCGCCGGCAGGCAGCATCGCGACCGACAGCCCAGCGGGACAGTACCTGATCGATCGGGGTGTGGAACGACGGGACTTTAACTCCTACGGTTCGCGGCGCGGCAACCACGAGGTCATGATGCGCGGCACCTTAGCCAACATCCGCTTGAAAAACCTGCTGGTCCCAGATACGGAGGGCGGTGTGACCGAACACCTGCCCAGCGGTGAGCAGATGAGTATCTTTGATGCCGCCATGCGCTACCAGGCCGAGGACACGCCCTTGATCATTCTCGGTGGCCGGCAGTACGGCACCGGTAGCTCCCGAGATTGGGCGGCCAAGGGCGTCTATCTGCAAGGCGTCAAGGCCGTTCTGGTCGAGAGCTATGAGCGCATCCACCGCAGCAATCTGGTGGGCATGGGCGTTCTCCCTCTGCAATTCAACGAGGGCGACAGCGTGGCCAGCTTGGGCTTGACGGGTCGCGAAACTTTTGATATAACCGGAGTTGCCGGTGACTTGAAACCGGGGCAGCAGGTAACCATCGTTGCCTACCGCGACGATGGCAGCCAGGTGAGGTTCAAAGCCATCGCCCGGCTGGACACGCCGGTGGAGGTCGAGTATTATCGGAATGGGGGTGTGCTACACACCATCCTGCGTCGAATGGCTCAAGAGTAGCTGTCGAGGAAGTAGCCCCGGAGCAAGGCTAGGAGGAAAAGACGATGACTGAGCCGATGTATGACGTGGCCGTGATTGGCGCCGGGATCGTTGGCCTGGCGACAGCGATGGATCTTCTCAAGCGCCGTCCCGACCTAAAACTGGTGGTCCTGGACAAAGAAGACCACGTCGCTGCTCATCAAACTGGGAACAACAGCGGTGTGATCCATGCCGGTCTATACTACAAGCCGGGCAGTATGAAGGCCAAGATGGCGGTCGAAGGTGCGCAACGCATGATCGCCTTCTGTGAGGAGCACGATCTGCCTTACGATCTGGTGGGCAAGGTGGTGGTCGCGACCACGGAGGAAGAACTGCCTCGCCTGGAAGAGCTGTATCGTCGGGGTACGGCCAATGGCGTGCAGGGGCTGGTCAAGATCAGCGGCGAGGAGATCAAGGAATACGAGCCGCATACCCGGGGTTTGGCCGGGCTGTGGTCGCCCAATACCGGGATCGTCGACTATATCGCCGTCACCGAAAAATACGCCCAGATTGTCCAGGCTGTTGGCGGCGAGATTCGGCTCAAGACAGAGGTCACCGGCATTCAGGAGCGCACGGAGGAGCTGGTCATCGAGACCACAGGCAACGAGGTGCACGCCAGGACGCTGGTCAATTGCGGCGGCCTGCAGAGTGACCTGATCGCCAAAATGACCGGCAGTACGCACGGCTTGCGCATCGTGCCCTTTCGCGGCGAGTACTATGAATTGACGCCCGAGAGCCAGAAGCTGGTCCGTGGTCTGATCTACCCGGTTCCCGATCCCCGCTTTCCTTTCCTGGGCGTGCACTTCACTAAAAAGATCAATGGCTCGGTAGAGGCGGGACCCAATGCCGTGCTGGCCTTTGCCCGCGAAGGGTACGAAAAGACCGATTTTAGCCTGGGTCACATGGTCGACCTGCTGACCTTCCCCGGATTCTGGGTTATGGGCGCCAAATACTGGCGGATGGGCTTGGGCGAGATGTATCGCTCTTGGAACAAAAAAGCCTTTGTCACTGCCCTGCAAGCCTTGTTGCCCGAACTAAAGATGGAGGATGTCTCGCCGGGCGGGGCCGGCGTCCGCGCCCAGGCCTTGGATAGCAAGGGTAAGCTTCTCGATGACTTTAGCATCGTTGAAACGCCCCGGGTGATCCATGTCCTGAACGCACCTTCACCGGCCGCCACAGAATCGATCGTGATCGGTGAGGCCATCACCGATATGGTGCTAGACAAATTCCAGCTGTAAGGATCAAGCACCGGCGCAACCCGAAACCAAAGGTTGGTTCAGGGCATGGACCTGGCCAGCAGATTGAAATATGAGCAAGATAGAAGGAGTTATCCATGGTAGCACCAGATGTAGAGATCAAACGGGGGTTGGAAGGGGTAGTTTTCACCGATACGCACCTGAGCGCCATTGACGGCGAGGCGGGCAAATTATCCTACTGCGGCTACGACATCGGCGACCTGGCTGAGAAGGCGTCCTACGAGGAGACTGCCTTTCTGCTTTGGTACCAGCGGCTGCCGGCCAGCAATGAACAGGAGATGCTGTCCGATTGGTTGCGGGCCAACCGGCGACTGCCCAAAGTGGTATGGGGCATCATGCATTCGCTGCCCGAACAAGCGACGCCCATGGAGGCGTTGCGTACGGTAGCCTCCACCCTCTCGATGTTTGACCGGTCGTGTGTTCATGAGGAGATCGGTGGTTCGTCTCTGTGCCGCTCGGTGAGTCTGACGGCCAAGCTGCCGACCATCATCGCCTCCTTCGACCGGCTGCGGCGAGATCGCCCGCCCATCGAGCCGCGGTTCGATCTGGACCACGCCGCCAATTTCCTGTACATGCTGAACGGCGAGGAGTCGGATGCGCGCGCTGCCGCAGCGCTCGAGACCTACTTTGTCCTGCTTGCTGATCATGGCATGAATGCCTCGACCTTCTCGGCGCGGGTGACGGCCAGCACCTTGGGCGATGTCTATTCCTCGGTGGTCACCGCGCTGGGCACCCTCAAGGGACCACTGCACGGCGGGGCCAGCCAGGCGTCGATGGAGCAGCTCTTGGAGATTGGCCGCGTCGAGGATGTGGACGCCTGGTTCGATGCCAAGATGGAAGCCAAGGAGCGGTTGTTTGGCTTTGGTCACCGTGTCTACAAAGCCGAAGACCCCCGCGCCACCATCTTGCGTGGCTTGGCGCAACAGGCGGCAGAGGGAACCGGCAATACCCAGTGGTATGACATTGCCGCCCGCCTCGAGGAGCGGGTGTTGGAACATCCCTATTTCCAAGAGAGACGGATCTTTACCAACGTGGACTTTTTCACAGCGCCCTTGTTGTACGCGCTCGACATCCCTGTCGATCTATTCATCCCCATGTTCGCTGTGGCGCGAATCTCGGGCTGGACGGCCCATACGCTGGAGCAACAGCGCAACAACCGGCTCATCCGGCCCCGGGCCTTCTATGCCGGACCGCAGGATGTGTCCTGGATCGACATGGACAGCCGCGTCGCGCTGGTCGAAGCCCAACCGGACGAACAGTGCGTGGCCGGCCAGCCGGCCAATTGCCCCGCTGCTTTGGAAGTGCCGCCGCGATTTGGTGCTGTGGCCTGAGCCGGCGCTCGCCATAGATGTGCTGCAAAAACAAGGAAGGAGAAAACGATGGCTTATCGAGTGACTCTCATCCCCGGTGATGGTACGGGACCGGAGCTGGTGGAAGCGACGCGCCGTGTCTTGGAGGCGACGGGCGTCGCCTTGGATTGGGACGTGCAGGACGCCGGCGCTGATGTGATGGACAAGTACGGA
>JASFOV010000434.1:0-4563 GCA_050116355.1 Anaerolineae bacterium | reverse complement strand
TGGCGCTCGCAGTGACGGGGCCAGGCTCTGTCATCGCGAGTGAAGGCGCTAGCCGGAGCGAAGCGATTCCCAACAACCAACCGGGGACGAGTTTGGTCCTTACGACACCAGCTTTTCCTGCCAGGCCAGGGCGATGGCCTCCGTCCGGCTCGACACCCCCAGCTTGGACAGGATGCCGCGCACGTGGAACTTGACCGTGGCGACGGTGATCACCAGTCGCTCCGAGATCTCGGCGTTGGACAGCCCTTCCACCAGCAACGCCAGCACTTCCTTCTCCCGCTGGGTCAGGCCATAGTCCGGTTGGGGGGCGCGCTGGCGCGTGGCCTGGATCAACAACTCGGTGGCCTCCGGCGCCAGGGTGGACCGGCCGGCATGCGCCTCGCGGATGGCCCGCGCCAGCCCGTCCGCATCCACGTTCTTGAGCAGATAGCCGATGGCCCCCGCCTGTAACGCTCTCTCGATCAGGTCTTCTTCCTGGAAGCTGGTCAGGGCGATGACTTGGACGTCAGGACAGCGGCTGCGGATCTCTTGCGTGGCCTGGGCGCCGTCCATGCCGGGCATGACCATATCCATGATGACCACATCGGGTTGAACCTCGGCACACAAGTCAAGGGCGGCCGGCCCGCTATTGGCCTCGCCGACCAGCTCCAGGTCGTCAAAGCCCTTTAGGAAGAACTTCAGGCCGCGGCGCAGCATGGCATGGTCGTCGACGATGATGACACGGATCGGTTCAGTCTCGCTCATGGGCATCTCCTTGCTCCCGGTACAAGATCACGCGTTGCGGGGGGTGTGCCACACCAGGGTGATCTGCGTGCCCCGTTCCGGTTCGCTGACGACGTTCAAAGCCGCACCGATACCGGCCGCCCGTTCGCGCATGATCGATAGCCCCATGTGATCGGGCTGCGTATGGCTGGGCTCAAAGCCGCGTCCATCGTCACTCACGTGCAGGATGGCCTGGCCCTGCCAACCGTCCGCACCCTCGGCGGGCATGGGCGGGGAGGCGCGCAAGCCGACGACCACGTGGCTGGCTGCCGCGTGTTTCACTACGTTGTGCAACGCCTCCTGGGCGACGCGGTAGAACGTGACGTGCACATCCGGCGGTAGCGGCGGGACCGGTTCGATGTTGCAGGTGCTGATCAACTGCACGCGGCTGGTGATGGCCTCGGTCACCTGCCACAGCAGGTCGTCCAGCTTGGTCTCCAAGAGCGCGGTCGGCCGTAGCTCGAGGAGCATGGTGCGCATCTCGGCCAGCGCCCCGCGGGTGAGCAGGCGCAGTTCCTGCAACCCTTCTTGGGCCTCTTCCGGATCGCGTTGCCAGACCTGGGGCAGCACCTCGGCCACCAGGCTCGCTGAAAAGAGGGCCTGGGTCACCGAGTCGTGCAGATCGCGCGCCAGCCGGTTGCGCTCGGCAGCGGCGGCGGCCTGCTCGGATTCCTTGCGGAGCCGGGCATTCTCGACGGTCAGTGCGACCTGGTCGCCAAAGATGGTGGCCAGTCCCACTTGATCAGGCGAAAAGTCCTGTGGCTGGCCATAATACAGCCCCATCCCGCCATACACTTCGTCCTTGATCAGGATCGGTACGGCCAGCACAGCGCGGTACGGTCCCTCCGCGGACGGGGGGACCTCGGGTAGGATCGCTGGGCGCCGTGTGGCCACGGCCTGTTCCAGGGCTTCCTGGCCAAAAACCTCTTGGACCTCGCCGCCATCCGGGTCAGCCAGTCCCTGCGTGGCTTGTACGTCCAATATGCCTTCCGGGTCATGCAGGCTATAGATGAACACCGCTTGGCTGTCGAGGATCTCTCTTGCTTGCACGGCGATATAGTCCAGGATCTGTGCCACATCCAGGTCAGAGTTGAGGGCGGCCAGCACGCCGGCCAGGCTCTCGGCCACGCGCCGGCGACGATCCGCCTCCCATCGCCGCGCCCGTTCCTCGCGCTGGGCTTTGTCGGCGGCCTCCTTGGCTTCGCGTAGGACCTTCTCCGTCTGCTTGTAGGCGGTGATATCACGGGCATTGACCGTCAGGCCGACGACTTGGCCGTCGACCACCCGCGGTACAACCCGCGAGTCGTAATAGATCGTACCGCCATCGGGAGTCGTAAACGTAGTCTCGTAGCGGTTGGGTTCAGCGGTGCGCAGCACGCCCTCGAGGATGCCTTGAACCCTCTTATGGTCCTTCTCCTCGAGGTAGTTGTGGATTGGGGTGCCGGTCACTTCTTTGACGGTCAGGCCCGGGGCAGCGCGGTTCAAGAACTCGATCCGCAAGTCCGTGTCGAGGATGATCACGTGATCGGGCGAGTTCTGGGCCACGGATCGCCAGCGCACCTCACTCTCACGCAGCGCCTCCTCGGCCTCTCGCTGCTCGGTGATGTCGAGCGTGTATTCGATGATGCGATCGACGTTGCCCTCTGGGTCAAACAAGGGATAGCCCCGCACTTGGACAATGCGTGGCTCTCCCGCGGCGCTGTAGTGCACATGCTCGACTGTGAATGGCTCTCTGCTGCGTTTGATCTCCTGGAGCGGGCAAGGATGGTCCGTGCCGCTGCACGGTTCAGTCCGGTGGTGGGCCAGGGCGTAGCAGGTCGCTTGCTTGCCCAACGCCTCGGCACGGGCCGCCGAGTTGGCGATGTGAATGCTATAGTCGTGGGCGTCGACGACGTAGAACGGATGCGTCAGCGATTCCAGAACCAGGGTCAGGAACTCGTTCTGCTCGCGGAGTTGCTCCTCGGCCAGCTTCCGTTCGGTGATATCGGATAACACACCTTGGACGCCAGTGATGCGCCCATCCTGGATAGAGGGCCGGCTGGAGGTGCGGATCCAGCGTACTTGGCCCGACTTGGTCAAGATCCGGTATTCGTTGGTCGCCGTCTCTCCCTCCAACAGCCCCTGCAACGCTTCTTCCAAACGGGCTAGGTCATCGTCGTGGACCGTCTGCCCGAGGGAACCGCCGACAAGCTCAGCCGGTGTGTAGCCCAGCAACCGTTCGATGGCCGGGCTCACATAGGTCACCGTGCCATCGGCGTCGGCGGCGTAGATGACGTCGTGGAGGTTCTCGATCAGACTTTGGCCCCACATAACATCTTGGTTTGTCTGTGAGTTGGTCATATCTCTCGCATTCTAGACAACGGGAGGTTGTATCGCGCTGCGTCGGGCATCATGCCTACATGCCATCTGGCTTCCGGACGGACGGGATCGCGCCAAGGGTGCGTCCTGAGGTACCATTATAACACCGTGTGCCGCAATGAGCAAACGAACCCTCGTGGAACAGTGTGTCGGAGCCGGTAGGAGTTCCCTTGGCCCTGTCACCGCGAGCAGCGAGCGACGTTTGCGAGCGACGACGCGGTCTCCCGCGTGGTGAGGGGAGACTGCGTCGATCACCTCGCTCTTTCACAATGGCGACTCTGCTAACCCCCTCAGTGCTGCCATGAGTGTCTTGACCTGCAGCCCGTTTTCCCTTATACTATGCCTACGGCTGTTGAGGCGGTAGGCGGGCGACAGATATGCCCGTTCCGGCTGGCACGCCCGATTAAACAATCTTGAACTAGCAAAAGGCGGTAGAATGTGGTATAATTGGTTCATGAAGCGATATTTGCCCTTTGCGCTGGCGGAACCGTTTGCCTTTCCCGAGCCGGGCGAGTTGGGGGGCGATGTTGGCGTCGAGGTCGATGACCTGCAGGCGCGGTTTGCGCTGCCCATGCCGCCCAGCATCAACCAGCAATATGCGACCGTGCGCGGGCGGCGCGTGCTTAGCAAAGACAGCCGCCGGTACAAAAAGCGGGTCGGCAAGATAATTCGCCGGCTGCGGGCGAGGGGCATCATTTCTAATGCGCTGGTAGCCGCCCTGCGCCAGGGGTATGTGGGACTCTTTATCGACTTTTACTTCGAGACGCCGCTCCGCCGGGATCTGGATGGCGGGCTCAAAATCACGCAGGACGCCATTTGCGAGGCGCTGGGCCTGAACGACAACCGCGTGGTAGATTTGCATCTGGTCAAGCGCATCGATCCGCTGCGGCCGCGCATCGAGGTCCAGCTAGAGGCCATCCAGGATTGGCAATTTGATACCGAATACGTCTATTTGGGGGACGGCTCATGAGCGACAGGCGTGAATTGATGGTGCGGCCTATCGGCCGGGTGAGCCACGGCCGGCCACGGGGGCCGGCTGGTGAGCAGTGGGCGGGCATGCCCTCCCAGATCGAGATCGACCCACCCTGGGATGAGGCGTTGGAGGGGATTGGAGAGTTCTCCCATATCTGGGTCGTGTGGTGGATCGATGGCTTTGACGAGCCGCCAACCTCGCCCCGGGTCCGGCCCGAAGGGCGTGACGAGATGCCGCTGGTCGGTTTGTTTGCTACCCGTTCGCCACACCGTCCCAATCCCATCGGCCTGACCGCCGTTCGCCTGCTGGGGCACGACGGCGCCCGCTTGCGAGTTGAGGGCCTAGATGCCTACCAAGACACGCCGGTCTTGGACATTAAGCCCTACCTGCGGCGTGGCGATCGCATCCCGGAGGCGGAGATGCCGGAGTGGCTGGAGGATCTGTGGCAGCGCCACGATGAGGAACGCGCC
>JASFOV010000433.1:0-4568 GCA_050116355.1 Anaerolineae bacterium | reverse complement strand
CCGATGGCTACTCCGACGTGCTCGTCGGCGAGCCGGACTATGGTACCAACGACGAGGGCCGGGTCCAGCTCTTCCTGGGGTCGGATGCCGGCCTGGACCACTTCCCTGATTGGACGGTCACCGGCGAGGGGGTCGGCAATCGCTTCGGCTACGCCGTGGCCGGGGCCGGCGATGTGAACGGTGACGGCTACGCCGATGTGATCGTCGGCGCTAGGGGCCATCCCGCTGGGAGCAGCCGGGGCAAGGTCTATGTCTACTATGGCTCGGGTTCAGGCCTGCCCGCGCTGCCCAACTGGACCATGCAGGGAGAGGCCACGCTCGACGGGTTCGGCAGCGCGGTGGCCGGGGCCGGCGATTTGAACGGTGACGGCTACGCCGACATTCTCATTGGCGCGCCCGATTACCCGGGTAGCGATGACCGGGGCAAGGTCTATGCCTACTATGGCGCGCCCAGCGGCCTGCCGGTCGCGCCCGACTGGGTGGTCAGCGGCGAGGACGAGGGGGACAATTTGGGCGTCTCGCTGTCGGGCGCTGGGGACGTAAACGGCGACGGTCATGCCGACGTGATCCTGGGCGCATCCGGCTTTGACAACGGAGTGCTGGTCGATGCGGGCAAGGCCTATGTCTATGCCGGATCGCCTGCGGGTCTGGAACCGGACCCCACGTGGACAGAGGAAGGCATGGACGCCGGCAAGGAACTGGCCCACTCGGTGGCTGGCGCCGGCGATATCAACGGCGATGGGTACGGTGATGTGCTGGTGGGCGTCCCGCTCGACAATAACGAGATGGGCCGGATCTACTTGTATTATGGCACAGCTTCGGGTGTGAGCTCCAGCCCGGATTGGACCGATGTTGGCGAGTATTATGGCGATCATTACGGAGACTCGGTGGCGGCTGCCGGCGATGTGAACGGCGACGGCTATGCTGATTTTGCTGTCTCGGCTCCATCCTACGAGGGCGGCAATGATTGCGGCGAAGTCCGCCTCTACTACGGTGCGCTAGGCGTCCCCGACATCAAACCCGGCTGGCAGGGCTCCTGTGATACGAGTGAGGAGATGTTTGGCGCAGCGGTGGCCGCAGCCGGGGATGTGGACGCCGATGGCTTTGCCGACTTGATTGTCGGGGCGGCGGGCTACATCAACGACACCGGGCGCGCCTACCTGGCCCTGGGCAACAAGGGGGCGGGCCGGCCGGTGCGGCTGGCACAGTTTGCACCCGGCAGCCCACCTCAGCTCATCCAACCCTGGGGTCTGTCCGGTGATGCGAGCAGCTTTGCCCTATCGATGCGGGCCACCAGCGCGGAGGGGCGCACCAGCGTCAAGCTCCAGGTGGAGGCCTGCCCACCCGGCGTTGCCTTTGGCGAGACCGGTTGCGTGGGTCGCCGGTCGACCGAGTGGACGACCTTGCCGGTGGGCGTCGCGGGCAAAGCCCTGCAGGAGCTCGTCGTGGGCTTGCAGGACGACACGCTGTACCGCTGGCGGGCGCGGATTCTGTATGCGCCGTTCTTTGTGAACCGGACCGGTATCACATCGCCGCCCAACCCGGCCCATGGACCGTGGCGCCGTCTGCAGGGCCAGACCTTTGAGGCGGATCTGCGAACCACGCCGTCCGAAAGCTGGTATGTTCACCTGCCAATCGTGATGCGGATGCACGAACCCTAGGCCGTTCCGACAGCTCGGGGGGAGCCGCCACTTGCTTGTGGTACCCGTCGCCTAGGCACCTCTGCTGGCCCACGGGCGAGTGCGGGCCGGC
This sequence comes from Anaerolineae bacterium, assembly GCA_050116355.1. GTDB lineage: Bacteria > Chloroflexota > Anaerolineae > JAAYZQ01 > JAAYZQ01 > JASFOV01. Next base: position 2,816 of record JASFOV010000433.1, on the reverse strand, counting down.
CGGATCCGGGGGAGCCCTTGTCCCTTGAGCGTGCGGCCATCGCGGTCGTTCGGTGCGCGCCCATGGCTCGCGCCGAGCAACGAGTATCTGGTCTGGACACCTTAAATCCCCATCGCACATCCCCTACTTGGGGGAGGACAGATCCCCTACCCGTCGACTATACTGGTTGCTGTCGCGGCCCAGCGCCTCAGAGCGGGGCCGCGCCGATGAGTCGATCCAGTGAGACAGGAGGTACCGTGGACACTACCATCTTCTTGATGCTATTCCGCTCCGCGACCGGCGAGCGGATGGCGCGCACCGTCATCGACAGCCTGCGAGCCTTTGGCGGGCCGCTGGGCCAGAGCCCGGTGTGGGCCTTTGGGCTGGAGCCGGGCGAGTCGCCCCGCCCCCTCTCTGGCTACCAAGGCGTCCAGCGCCTGCCGCTGGCTGTCGAGGCGCCCTATCGTGGCTATCCCTTTGCCCATAAGGTGGCGGCCATGGCCCAGGCCGAGGAGCTGGCCGGGCCGGAGACCGGCAGCCTCGTGTGGCTCGGTCTCGATTGTCTGATCATCCAGCCACCCCGGCTGTTCGCGCTGGATCGATCGTGCGATGCGGCCTTTCGCCCGGTGCACCACCGCAACATCGGCTCGCCGGCGCATGAGCCGCCCGACGACTTCTGGGCTGGCCTGTACCGCGCGCTCGGCGTCGAAGAGGTGCCCCACACCATCGAGTCGTTCGCTGACGGGCAGACCCTGCGACCCTATTTCAACACCCACTGCTTCGCGCTGAATCCGGCCACCGGCATCGGGCGGGCCTGGTGGGAGGCGTTCAAGGGGTTGGTCACCGACGACGCGTTCCAAGCCGGCCCCTGTGCCGATGAGTTGCACCAGATCTTTCTCCACCAAGCCATCCTCAGCACGCTGGTCGTCAACTTGCTGGCGTGGGACCGGATCCGACTGCTGCCGCCGACCTACAACTATCCGCTGAACATGCACACCGAGGTGCCCTATGAGCGCCGGCCCAAGTCCCTGAACGCTTTGATCAATGCGGTCCACGAGGGCGTGTTCCCCTGGGGCCAGATCGCCATCGAGGAACCCCTGCAATCCTGGGTGCTGCAACACCTTCCGCCTACGGCAGACTCGGATGGAGGTGGCTGAGATGGGACGGAAGCGGTTCGCTGCCTGGTTGCGCCAGCGGCCGGTGGTGGCCTTCTACCTATTGTGCTTTGCCTTCTCCTGGGGGTTGTGGCTGGCCTATTTCGCTCTGCGCTGGCAGATACTCGAGATCTTGGCTGTGCTCGGTCTCTTTGGACCGGCCTTGGCCTGCGTCTGGACGGCCCACCTCACCTCCTCAGGCCAGCGGACAGGTCGCCGCTGGCGCTGGTGGCTGGCCTTTTTCGTGGCTTGGGCCGCCGCCACGGCCATCTTGGCCTGGTACAACCGCACGACGGCGCCCGGTGTATCGCTGGTCGCTGTGGTGGTGTACGCGGTTATGGCCGCCCCGCCGGCCTACGTCCTCGCCTCGGCCTTTTCGACCGTGCCCGGCGTGCGACAGACGCTGTCTTCTTTGGTGCGGCCCACTGGGCGGTGGCTCTGGTACCTGCTGGCGCTGTCGCTGCCGCCGATCATCCGGCTCTTTAGTGCCTGGCTATCACGGCAGGCCGGCTGGTCATTGCTCAGCTATCCCCAACCTGCGCCGGATGCGCTCCAGCTCGCCGGATCGATCACCGGCGTCTTTCTCTATACGGTTCTTTACGCCGGCGGGCTGAACGAAGAAACCGGCTGGACTGGGTTCGCCCTGCCGCGCTTGCAAAGCCGATACAGCCCGCTGGTCGCCAGCGTGATCGTCTGGTTTTTCTGGATCCTGTGGCATGTTCCTGTACATCTGGCCGGCATGTACGATCTGAATCTGCATGTACTGGTGGGGACCTTCTTTGGGCGTTTCATCTTTACTTGGCTGTACAACCGCTCGTTGGGCGGGCTGCTCACGGCGATCCTATTTCACGCTTCGGTGAACGTTGCCAGCCAGTTCATCCCGCTGACCAACTTCCAGTTGTTGGTCGAGGCGGTCCTGGCCGTGGCCCTGATCGCGGGCGAGCGGATGTGGCAAAGACTGCCCGAGCGCGGTATGGGGTAATTCCTACCCGATGGGGACAAGACTATGGCACTGAAACCCTACCGGGCACTCACCCACCGGGGCCGTCTGCGCCGTATACGATGCCTGGCCCAACAGGCCCTGGCCCAGTACGGCATGGCCGGCGCCCAGCTCACCTTTGTGCACCAGGCGGGCAACACCATGTACCGCGTCGCCGCACCGGACCCGGCATCCAGCCCGGTGGACCATGATCTGTTCGCCCCAGACCGGTTCCTGCTGCGCATCCACCAGCCGGGATACCAGACGCCGGAGGGCATCGAACTGGAACTGGCCTGGCTGGAAGCGATGCGCTGCGATGCCGGTCTGCCGGTGCCCGAACCGGTGCGGACGCTGGAAAGTCGCCTTCTGGTCCAGGTCTCTATCCCGGGCATACCCGGCCCGCGCCACTGTTCGCTCCTGCGGTGGGTCAAGGGCCGTATGGTCACCCGCGGGGTCCGGGCCGATCACTACCGCGCCCAGGGTCGCCTGATGGGGCGCATGCACAAGTACGCCGCCCAGTGGCAGCCACCGCCGGGCCTCACCAAGCGCCATTGGGATTGGGACGGCTTCTTCAGCGCGGTGGAGGGCACCGATCTGACCGCCGACGACATCTGGCCGCTCCTGCCGGCGGCCTATGTCGAGCCCTTTCAGGCCGTCACCCGGCGGGTACGGGCGGTCATGGACGAGTGGGGCACCGGCTCCGA
>JASFOV010000432.1:0-4592 GCA_050116355.1 Anaerolineae bacterium | reverse complement strand
CGGTTTCGACAACGGTTTTCTCGACCTCGACCGTCTGCACGATGGTCTGTGGCTCCGGCGTCGGGCCGCAGGCAGCCAGCAAAACTGCCAGCATAGTCACTATGATCAAAATAGACAGCGGTTTGTTACGCACTTTCTTTCCCTCCTCTTGGGCAATTGTTTTCGTACTTGTCTTCTTCGATCTCGTTAAAAGCATCCGTACACGGTTCTTTCGTCTAACCACCCCCCTTCTGAAATCTATGGCCCAACCCTTTCTGGAGGCCTCGGGTCCCGTGTCCGGTGTCGCGATTGCAAGTCTGTGTGGCAGGCGATTCGCACTGTTGGCGTGTTTGTGTTGGAATCAGGAGATAGGTACGAACCGTCAATCCGTCCCTCATACAGGGCAGGGCTGGGTTCTCGGCCTGGGACAAAGACTGCTAGCTACCAGCCAAGGGCGGTCTCCGTCGTCTGTCTATGGGCAGCTGCCCTCGATCGCTGCCGGTGTGTCGAATATCGCCGCACTCTTTCTCAGCTTGCCTCCCTTCCCCTAGCTACCCGAGTTCTCTTTGATATATTCAATAACCTCGCCGGCGTGCGTGTAGGCCAAACAGGTAACCGTATCGGCGGCCCCATAGTAGATGGCAATGCGACCGGTGGGCGCATCACACAGGGCGGCACAGGGAAAGACGACGTTGGGCGTATCGCCCACGCACTCGTAAAGCTCCCAGGGGGCCAACAGATAGGGGGCGGCCCGGCCGATGACCTTCCACGGTTGGTCAAGGTCAAGCAAAGCAGCGCCCATGCTGTAGACGTAGCCATTGCACGAGGTTAGCACACCGTGGTAGAACAATAGCCACCCTTCACGCGTCTCGATAGGCGTCGGACCGGCTCCGATCTTGGTGCTCTGCCAACCCCACTCCCGCGTCGGTCCCATCACGTGCCGGTGACATCCCCAGTGGCACATATCGGGGCTCTCACTATAAAAGATATCGCCAAAGGGCGTGTGGCCCGTATCGCTGGGCCGGCTGAGCATGGCGTATTTGCCCTTGATCTTTCGCGGGAAGAGGACACCGTTGCGATTGTAGGGCAGAAACGCATTCTCCAATTGGTAGAAGGTATCAAAATCGTGGGTGTAGCCGACGCCAATGGTTGGCCCGTGATAGCCGTTACACCAAGTCACATAGTAACGGTCCTCGAGCCAGCAGACACGAGGGTCATATTGATGTTCAAACGGCGCAAATTCGGGGACGGTGGTGATCCACTGGATCGGCTCTTCCGCGATCCGCCACTCAATACCGTCGGCGCTGCGGCCCCTGTGCACACACATCTCGCGCTTCCGGTTGTCCACGCGAAAGACCCCGGCAAACCCATCCTCGAAGGGGACGACGGCACTGTTAAAAATGCTGTTGGCATCGGGGATCAGATCACGCGGGATGATGGGATTGCAGTTCGAGCGCCACACAACCTCATGGCTGCCCCGGGGTCTGTCCTCCCAGGGCATTTCAGGCAAGGCGGATCCGACGATTAGGGCTGGATCCTGGCGACTTGACACGTATCCGCTTCCTCCTCGAAGGTTTACTTGTGGTCGCGCTACTCTATCTGGTAGCCAGCGTCTCGCGTCACCAACCGGGGTGCCTACCGCAGCCCACCGCACGACTCCCGGATAATGAGTTTGGTTGGCAGAATGATATGATGAGCCGGCGCCTGCTCATCGGGCGGATTGTCCAAAAGATCCACAAGTAGACCGGCAGCCAGTGAACCCAGGCGCTCAATGGGCTGGCGGATGGTCGTCAGTGACGGCTGGACCGCGGTAGCCAGGGGTACGTCATCGAAGCCAACCAGCGCCACATCGTGCGGCACACGGAGGCCTGCCTCGCGGATACCCTTCAGAGCACCGATGGCCATGACGTCGCTGGCGACAAAGATGGCCGTGACCGAGAGCGGCAGCAGACACCGCGCGGCTGCGGTACCGCTGGCTTCCGTAAAATCACCCTCGACGATCAAGGCTTCCTCCACAGGCAGCCGGTACGCCTCCAGGGCCCGCTGGTACCCCTTGAGACGGTCCGCCCCTGACGTCATGTTCAGCGGACCGGTGATGGTGGCGATACGACGATGGCCCAAACGGATCAAGTGTTCAACTGCCATACGCGCCCCAGCGACGTTATCGATGTCCACATAGTTGACCCGCTCGTTTGGATGCCGGCCCACCATGACAAACGGGACGCGGTCTTGGTTCAGGCGGGCGATGAGCGGGTCATCCAGCCGCGTCGAGGCGACCACGACACCTTCCAGGTGGCCACTGCGCACGACACGGCGGTACATCTCCTCCGGCCCCGCCGGATCGTTGAACAAGGAGAGCATGAGGTGATAGCGCCTCGAATTGCACGCCTGGGTAATACCGCACAGCAGATGGATGAAAAAAGGATCGGTGAAGAGGGTCGTCACAGCTTCGGGTATGAGGATGCCCACGATGCGGGTCCGCCGGGTAACCAGACTTCGAGCCGCCGCATGGGGCTGATACCCAGTCTCGTGAATGACCTGCCAGACACGCTCCCGGACCTGCTGGCGCACATTGGGCTTGTCATTGACCACCCGCGAGACAGTCGAGCGGGAGACACCGGCTAACTGGGCAATCTCCTCGAGCGTGGGCGAAGCATTCAAGATCCTTCTCCTCTTGGGAGCGCTCTCACTCCATTGTCCAATAAGACCTCTCTGATAGGTAGTTGGTGGTCCTGAACCGGCCTTTTTGGGAGCGCTCTCAGTTTTGAGTATATCACAAGCATCCCTGTTTGTCAAGAGAAATCTGAGACAAATTGGGCTATTCCCACTGGGTTGCGATAGACCGCTCGGGGTAAGGACAGCTCAGACGGAGGCGTGATCGACGGCCAACTTGGCCAGGAGCGGAGTGGAGTGGAGTGGAGCGCTATGACCATAGTCCTATAGACAGTGGAAGGCTTTTCTGTTAAGATTTGATACACCAGGACCTAGCGTTAGTTCCGTCAGGGATAGAAATAGGTAGAAAACAATAGAAAATGGAAATCAACGCAACTGCGCCCACGATCCTGTACATCGAAGATAATTTTGACAACCGGCTTTTGGTCCGTCGCGTGTTGGAGGTCGAGGGCTACCGGGTGCTCGAGGCTGAGGATGCCATCCAGGGCATCGACACAGCCAAAACCGAGCGTCCGGATCTGATCCTGATGGACATCAATCTACCGGGCATAGACGGCTATGAGACCACCCGGCGCTTGCGCGCGTCGGAAGAATTCCAAGATGTGCCTATTCTGGCTGTGACGGCCAATGTCATGAAAGGCGACCGGGAAAAGACGCTGGAAGCGGGCTGTTCGGGATATATCAAGAAGCCGATCGATGTCGATCTGTTACCCTCCGAGGTAGCCTCCTTCCTGGGGAAGTAGCGCGAGCCTCCTAGCGCACCCGTCCAGCCCAAAGACAGAATGAGTGGATGGCCTCATGACGGTTGATCTGAAGAACCTCTGCGTTCTGATCGTGGAAGACAATGTACGCAGCTATGCCTTGCTGGCCCGGCTGCTATCGTTCATGGGGGTCAAGCGCGTCGAGTGGAAGCGATCGGGCTGGCAGGTCCTGGAGTTTGCGCAGGATACCATGCCCCGGGCGGACCTGATCTTGTTGGATATCCACCTGCCAGAGGAGGACGGCTACGACGTGTTGACCCGTCTCCGAACGGACGAAGCATTCAACGGGACACGGATCGTGGCAGTTACAGCGGATATCACCCGGGCCAATCTGACGAATGCCCGGCGCGCGGGTTTTGATGGCTTTTTGGCCAAGCCGATCGATGTGGACAGCTTTCCTGACCAGATCCGCCGCATCCTTGACGGGGAGCCAGTATGGGATTTGGGCTAGGAAGGTAACGTGCATTCTGCAAGCTCAGCCAAGATAGGCGACCAAAGATACCATGCCCCAACAGAGCCGGCACCCACCCTGGGAATGCGCGGGGGATTGGGCAAGAGTCTGCTGATCGCCTTCTTACTGCTGGCAATCATCCCCTTGGCCTTGTTGGCCTTTCTTACCTACAGGCAGGTCCAAGGCGACAGCTCGCAGAAGCTGATCGCCTCTCTGGAGACCATGGTGGCCCTGAAGGAAGCCAATCTGGTAACGAGGCTGGAGAGCTCCCAGCGCCAATTGGGCTTGTTGGCTAGCACGCTAGACCTGGATACTGACCTGACCAGTCAATTGGCTGAACTCCAGAGTAAGGCTTTCCCGCTGGATGGTCTCTTGCTGATGAACAAAGCCAGCGGCGAAATCGTGGCGGGTCCTGGCAGCGAGTTCCCGTGGGAGGATGTCCAAGCGGTTGGAAACCACGAACGGACGCTGATCATTGCACCCTCGTGGCCGACGAATAACCAACCGCCCCTGGCTACCAGCTACGACTGGTCGGGCTACCGCCTAATCGGCCTACTTGGCTGGGACTTTGTGCAGCAGGCGGTCGCCGGGCTGGATCAAGGACCGGAGGGAACCACAACGTATCTGCTCACGGACAATGGGTTGCTGATCTCGACTGGGGGAACCACTGAGATGTCAGCTGCAGACGACAGCGCCATAGCCGAGCTCTGGACAGGGGCGAGCGGTTC
>JASFOV010000431.1:0-4596 GCA_050116355.1 Anaerolineae bacterium | reverse complement strand
GTGGCCATCTGTGGCCGGGCTTGGGGGCAGGCGATGGTGTTGTACATTTCGCCGCCCATGACGGCTACCGTTCCCAGTAGAAGGCGCTCGGACATGTCGATTCCGAGCTTGACGCAGTGGCTGATGAGGCCGGTGTTCAGGTGCTGGGCCAAGCGGGGCGCCAGATCATTGCCAAGTGGGGTGGCCGGCATCAGAAGGATCTCCGGCCGGTATTCCTCGACAAGGTCGCCCAGTACCTGTACGTACAGGCCCGGCAAGTAGTCGGCGAGATTCCCGTCGCCGGCGATCAGCACCTTGTCGGCGCCGTAGGCGATCAGGGTCTGGACGTGAGCGCCCGGTTCGGCACCGAGCAGCAAGCCAAAGACATAGACACCAATTTGGTCGGCCAGTTCGCGGGCTTGGCCCATGGTTTCCAGCGTCGCGGGAAGCAAAGCATCGCCGGCGATCTCGGCCACCACCCAGATGTTGCGATAGCCGTCGCCGGCGATCTGGATCTCTTCTGTCGTGTCTTCTTCCACCCAGTCGTCAAGATAACTAAAGTCCATCTGTGCCTCCTCGCTAGCCAATCAGACGTTGTAGCTTGAGGGTCATGACCGCATCTTGGGCCACGCTCTCAGGATCGCCGGAGTATCGCTCGCCGGAGGGTATCTCGGGCGGGAAGCTCTCGCTGCGCAGATCCAACAGCGGTTCCAGCGTGACCGGCTCCAATCCAAGCTGACCGGCATCCCACGTGGTGATCTCCCATTGCCGGTAGGCGTTCATGATGCGGGCGCCATGCGCGTATCGCAGGGGAAAGGCCCTGGGCATGACCGTGACGACGGCGGGCAGCGCCGCCGCAAAGGCGGCGTGACCATCTCCCCAAGGGCGAATGGCGCGACATGCCTGCCCGTCGAGTTCCAGGGTCAGAGCCCCGGTGATCTGGGCGTAGCCGAGAGCTCCAGCCAGCCGCGGACCAACTTGGCCTGCTCCAGTGTCGCTGGCCAACGCTCCGGCGATGATCAGGTCAACGTCGCCGATCTGCTCGACGGCGGTGGCCAGGATGCGCACGACAGCGGCGATGTCAGCGTGGTCGAACGCCTCGTCACAGAGGAGATAGGCGGCATCGCAGCCCAGCGCCAGGGCCTCCCGCAGGGCATCGTCGGCTCGGGGCGGGCTGACTGAGACAGCCACAACGGACAGCTCCTGCTTGTCTGAAGCTTCATCCTTGAGTCTCAGGGCTGCCTCGATGGCAGCCTTGCTGCCCGCTTCGATGATATACTCCTCGCGGTTGATGAACATGCGCTCTTTATCCCGGCGAAAGGTGATGCCGCTGGGATCCAATATCTGTTTGATAGGAACCAGAATCTTCATAGGCTCACTCTCCCTACGTGGGTATGCGCAGGCCGTGGGGCCGGAATAGATTGGCTGCGATCACAATGCGCTGAATCTCGTTGGTGCCCTCGTAGATCTCGGTGATGCGCTGGTCGCGCCAGCCTAATTCGAGCCAGTAGTCGCGGCTGTAGCCCAGTGCGCCGTGGATCTGCAGGGCGCGATCGAGGCAGCGGTGGGCCACTTCGGAACCAAAGAGCTTGCAGGCGGCGGCTTCCTTGATGTGGGGTTGGCCGTTGTCGATCATCCAGGCGACGCGGTAGACCAAGGAGCGCAAGGCTTCGATCTCGGTGGCCATGTCGGCGATCATGAAGTGAACCGACTGCTTGGTGGCGACAGGCACACCGAACTGCTCGCGGGCCTTGGCCCACTGCATACTGGCTTCCATGGCCGCCTGGGCGCCGCCCAATGTGGCCGCGCCGAGGCTGGCCCGCCCGACGTCCAGCGTCTTCATGAAGGTGAGGAAGCCGGCGCCGAATTGCCCCAGCACGTTCTCCTTGGGGACACGAACGTCCTGAAAGACGCACTCGGCGGTCGAGCTGCCGCGGATGCCCATCTTGTTCTCCAGGCTACCGATGCTGAAGCCTGGCGTATCGGTTTCGACGATGAAGGCGGTGATGCCGCCGTAGGCGCCCAGGGAAGGATCGGTCACAGCCATCACGGTGATGGTGTCACAGATGTCGCCGTTGGTGATGAATACCTTGGCGCCGTTGATGACATAGTCGTCGCCATCGCGCACCGCAGAGGTCTGGATAGCGGCCGCATCAGAGCCCGCTGCGGCTTCGGTCAGGCCAAAGGCGGCGATAGCTTTGCCTTGGGCCAGGGGCACCAGGTATTTCTGCTTCTGCTCCTCCGTGCCGTCCAGGTAGATGGCCATGGCGCCGATGCCGATGTGAGCACCGATGATGGTGGCCGTGCTGCTGCAGACGCGACCCAACTCCTCCATCAGGATGCAGTAGCCGATCTCCCCGCCGCCCATGCCGCCATACTTCTGGGGAAAGGGCACCCCCATCAGGCCCAGCGCTGCGGCCTTTTTGATGGTCTCATGGGGGACGCGGTGTTCGCGGTCGATGACCTTGGCCAGGGGCCGGACTTGGTTCTCTACGAACTCGCGCACCATGCGGCGGAACAGCTGGTATTCCTTCGGGAAGGTAAAGTCCATAATCCTTCTCCTTGTCACTCTGCTACGTCGACCTTGTAGACCTCAGGGTCGAATGTCGATGCCCTCGGCCTTGTAGATCTCGCGGGCAATGAGGAACTGCTGGATCTGGCTGGTGCCTTCGGCGATTTCTAGCGCACGGCAGTCGCGATAGTAGCGCTCGATGGCATATTCCTTCATGTAGCCATAGCCGCCATGCACCTGTAACATCTTGTGCGTGACAGCCGCGGCCGTTCGGGCGCCACATAGTTTGGCGATGGACGCTTGCTGGGCGAAAGGCTGGTCCGTGTCGGCCAGCCAGGCGGTATGCGCGACAAGACAGCGCAGTGCCTCAACAGCGGCCTTGGCATCGGCGATGTAATTCTGGATGATCTGCTTCTGGGCGATGGGACCGCCGAACTGGATGTGTTCGATGGAGAACTGGACAGCTTCCTCCAAGGCGCGCTCGGAGGCGCCCAACGCCAGAGCAGCCATGCCCAGCCGGCTCAGATCGAGGGCTTGTAGGGCGATCTTGAGGCCCTGTCCCTCCTCGCCCAACTGGTTGGCGACCGGTACGCGGACGCCATCCAGATAGAGGGTGTTGAAGGTCGCGCCACGCAGCCCCAAAGTCTTCTCCCGGTAGCCGACCCGGAGCCCGGGAGAATCAGCGTCGACCAAGAGAGCGATCATGCCGTCCGGTGCGCGGGCTACGACCAGTATGAGGCCGGCCAGACTGCCGTTGGTGACCCAGATCTTGGTGCCGTTCAGCACGTATTGCTCGTCCTCGCGCTCTGCTGTGGTGGCCAGGGCGGCCGCGTCGGAACCGGCGCCAGGCTCAGTGAGGGCAAAAGCACCCAACATCTCGCCAAAGGCCAGCGCATCGAGGTAGCGGTCCTTCTGGTCGTCGGTGCCGTGGTCGATGAGTGGCTTGACCACCAGGCTGTTGTGGACGCTCAGGATGAGGGCGGTGGACATGTCGGCGCGGGCCAGCTCTTCGAGCATGAGCATGTAGGTGTAAGCGTCCAGGCCGCAGCCCTCTAGTTCCTCGGGCACCAGCGCCGCCCAAAACCCTTGATCCACGGCTTTGTCCAGGAGGGCGGTTGGGGGTTCCTCTGCTTGATCGATCTGCTCGCCCTGGGGTCGAATCTCCTTGGTACAAAAGTCGGCGAACATCCGTTTGAACATCAATTGATCTTCGCTCAATCGAAAGTCCATATGCGTTCCTCCTGTGCCTGACGGGGAGGTGGGACTCAGGGGCGCGCGGTTGGCGCCCCCGAATCCATTCGGGACCGGGTCCGACGCGAGTGGCTATTTGTCCTGGAATTTGGGGCGGCGCTTCTCAATGAAGGCGGCTACGCCCTCGCGCATATCCTCGGTCTTGGTCAGACCGCTGAACAGTTCAGCTTCTTTCAACAATCCCTCGTCTAGGCTGAGTTCCTGTCCCTCGTTCACGGCCTCGATGATGGCGCCCATAGCTAGTCCGCCCCACATGGAGAGGGCCATGGCCCAACGCTTGGCCTCGCGGACCACGGTGCCGACGGGCACGACTTTGTTCACCAGACCGATGCGGTACGCCTCCTGGGCCTTGATGTTGCCGCCGCCGAGGATGATCTCCAGGGCACGGCCTTTGCCGACCAGGCGCGGCAGACGCTGGGTGCCGCCCCAGCCGGGCATCATGCCCAACTTGATCTCGGGCTGGCCAAACTGGACGCTGTCCTCGGCCAGGCGGATGTGGCAGGCCATGGCCAGCTCGTTGCCGCCCCCCAAGCAGACGCGGCCATTGATGGCGGCGATGACCGGTTTTTTGGAGTTTTCGATTTTGGTGAAAAGCAACTGGCCTTGGCGGATCATCTTGTAGGCCTCTTCGCCTTCTTCAGCGAGGGCGGCGATCTCTTTGATGTCCGCGCCCGCGACAAAGAACTGCCCGGAAGCGGTGATGATGATCACTTTGACTTGATCGTTGGCGGTGACCTCATCAAAGGCGGCTTCCAGATCGTCAAGCTGCTGGCGGTTGAAGGCGTTGGCGGGCGGGTTATCAATGGTCAAGATGGCGGTTTTGCGCTCAAGGGTTACCTTGATTGTCTGATATG
>JASFOV010000430.1:0-4603 GCA_050116355.1 Anaerolineae bacterium | reverse complement strand
GTCAGGAGGAAAGGAGTAGGAGATCATGAGCAGCGAAGCTCAAGACCAATCGTTGTTTCTCCGCAAGGCCACCGGGCTCGTACGATCCTGGTCGGTCTTTGACGCCTTCATCTACGCGTTCTTCTCCATCAACCTCATCACCCTCGGCCTCTACATCTTTAGCCAGATGTACTATCTGGAAGGCGGATTGTTGCCTGCGTTGATCATCAGCGGGGTGTTCATCATCTTTGAGGTGATCGTCTACGCGGCCTTGATCGCGGTCATGCCGCGCGCCGGTGGCGACTATGTATGGCAGAGCCGTATCCTGGGGGGAGGGATCGGCTTTGTGCTGGCGGTTACCGGTTGGTGGTTCATCCTGTGGCTGTGGGTGCCCCTCTATTCCGACATGTTGCGCCAGTTGTTCTTCACACCCTTGCTGGGCATTCTAGGCGCGACCAACGCGGCTTTATGGTTCAGTGAAACAGCTGGAGGTTTGTTCCTGACTGCCGTCATCGTTTGTGCCATCGTGGCTGTGTACATCGCCATTGGTATGAAGTGGTATTCGCGGATCCAGAAGTGGTGTTTCTGGATCAGCATCGTAGCCTTGGCGGTTGTCTTTGCTTTTCTGCTATTCGGCACCCAAACCTCGTTCCGCGAGGGATTGGAGAGTCAGGCTCCGGCCTTGTTTGGCGCGAGTCCGGACGTCTACGAAGCCACCATCACCGCTGGACAGGAGGCGGGCGCGGTCGCGCCCTTATGGGGCGGCACCTTGGGGGCTGTCTTTTTGGCTATCCCCTATTTGGTGTTCTTCAATCTATGGCCCAACTGGGGGGCAACACTCTATGGTGAAGTTCGGGGCGCCACCGATTTCAAGCGCAACTTCTGGGGTATGGGCTGGGCGCTGATTATCACCACGGTGTTGGGCGCTGTGTTCTTCCTGCTGATCAACAAGACGATCAGCTGGGACTGGTACATGAACGCCAACGGCGCTTGGTGGAATTTCCGCTGGGGCTATACCGATCAGACGCCGCCGTTGCCTGTCTGGCCGTATCCGGCGCTGCTGGCCGTCTTTATGACGCCCAGCCGCATCATCCAGTTCATCGTCATCCTGGCCATGAGCGCCTGGTGGTTCGGTTGGTCGGGCACGGTGTTCCTCAGCTCCACCCGCGTCATCTTTGCCGCGGCCTTCGACCGCTTGCTGCCGGAAAAGGTGGCGGAGGTGGAACCGCGCACCCGCACTCCGGTGTACGCCCTGCTGTTGATGGTGATTCCATCCTTGGTCGTCTCGGCGCTCTTTGCCTGGAACCTCTTTGACTTCCAAACGCTGACGCTCTGCTCGACCCTGGTGATCGCTGTTACCTATCTGGGATCGACGGTGGCGGCCACGCTGTTGCCCTGGCTCAAGCCCGACCTCTACAAGGCTTCACCCATCGCCAAGTACAAGATACTGGGCATCCCGCTCATCACGGTTGCCGGGGTGATTTTCGGCGCTTTCCTGATCTTTTTGCTCTACGAGTGGCTCATCGATCCCTTGATGCTGTATGGTATCGGTCTGTCCAATACCAGCTCGGTCATCTATATGCTGGCCATGTACGTGCTGGCCTTGGTCATCTATTTGGGGTTCAGGTGGTATCGTCGGCGGGAGGGAATCGACGTCGACAAGATTTACGAGGAGATTCCGGTCGAGTAGGATTAGGTGCTAGGTGGGAGGGGGTGAGCAGAGAACAACCTCTGCTCTCCCCTTCACGCTCGCTTCTCTCAAGAGTGAGGATTGTGTATGACTCCATTGCCCGATCTAGAAGATGAGATGATGCGCCTTGTCTCTGAAGCGCAGCAGCGCGATATCTTTTTACGCGTGTTGGGTGGATTGGCCATCAAGGTGCACTCGCCGCATGCCAATCACCGGTCTCTGGAGCGCAAGTATCCCGACATTGATTTTGTCACCGACAAATCCAGTGCCAAGAAGCTCCTGGACTTTTTGCCCGAGATGGGCTATACGCCGAACAAGACCTTCAATACGTTGAGCGGCGACCGGCGACAACTGTGGTATGACGAGACCCATGGCCGCCAGATTGATATCTTTATTGGTGATTTCACCATGTGCCATACCCTGCCGTTGGCCGACCGGCTGGAGGTCGAACCCTTGACACTGCCCTTGGCCGAACTGTTCTTGTCCAAAGCCCAGATTGTGGAGTTGAATCGCAAAGATGTGCTCGATCTGCTCGCGCTTCTTCTGGATCATGAGGCCGGACCAGGCGATCAGGAAACCATCAATGTGGATCTGATCGCTGACCTGTGCGCCAAGGATTGGGGATTGTACACGACCGTATCGATGACGATTCAGAAGTTGCATGATTTCTTGGACGAAGAACAGATCGAACTCGACGCGGAGGATGCGCAAACCATCAAGCGCCGCTTGGTTGCCATCGACAAAGCCATGGACGCGGCACCCAAGACCATGGCTTGGAAGATGCGGGCGAGGATCGGTACCCGAGTGCGCTGGTACGAGGAGGTCGAAGAGGTCCAACGAACCTGAGGCGACCTTGCCGGGCCGTTGTGAAGGGACCCTGCAAGAAGCGGGGTTTCGATGGTTGAGTTTCGATTCTTGTAAACTGACATGCTCAATGGGGAGGATTTGCAGAGATGATCAATCTACGTTCGTTCGAAGTGCCCACCGTGGTGAAACATGCCCCGGGGGCGATCACGTGTCTGCCTGACGAGATCAAGGCGCTGGGTAGCCAGCGGCCGATGCTGGTCACCGATAAAGGGCTGGTCAACGCTGGTCTGGTGGACAAAGTAGCCAAGAGCCTGAAAGCAGGCAACGTGGACTATGTCCTGTTCGACGGTGTGGTTCCGAATCCGGACATCCAATTGGTGGATGATGCCGCCGAGACGTACAAAGCTGAGGGCTGTGACGGGCTCATTGGGTTTGGCGGTGGCAGCCCAATGGATACGGCCAAATCGATCGGGGTGGTCGCAGTCCACGGCGGCTCCATTTTGGACTTTGAATGGGCCGATCCGCAACCGATCACCAAGCGCATCCCACCGTTGGTCTGCATTCCGACCACCGCCGGCACGGGCAGCGAAGTGACCTTGTGGGCGGTCATCACCGACCCGGCGCGCAAGATCAAATACAACGTCGGCGGCACAGGTCTCATTGCGGCGCATGTGGCCCTCATCGACCCACGTCTGACATTGGGGCTGCCGCCGCGTATCACCGCTGGCACCGGCATGGACGCCCTGACGCATGCCATCGAATGCTATACCTGTGCCTATGCCCAACCCTGGCCCGACGCCGTCGCCCTGTGGGCCATAGAGACCATCGGCCAGTGGTTGCGCCTGGCCTACGCCCAGGGACAGAACGAAGAGGCGCGCTATAAAATGTCGATGGCGGCTATGCTGGGCGGCATGAGCTATGGTACCGAGAGCGCCGGCGCGGTGCACGCCATGAGCCAGACGGCGGGGGGATATTACAACTTGGCGCATGGCGAGCTGACCGCTTCGCTGCTGGCGCCGGTGATGGCCTACAACTATATGGGTGAGCCGCACAAGTATGCCCGCATCGCCCAAGCCTTGGGTGAGAATACCTGGGGCTTGAGTGTCTGGGAGGCGGCTGAGTTGGCCGTAGACGCGGTCGCCCGGCTGTCCGACGACCTGGATATTCCGACATTACCCGAGATGGGCATCCCGGAGGATGACATTCCCGTGCTCGCCCAGCTCGCCTACGACGACCCGCAAACCATCGGTAATCCGCGAGACATCGACGTGGCCGGATACGAGAAGATCTATCGCAGTTGCTTTGGGTAGACAAGACTCACAACGCGCTAGAGGCCCAGGTAGCTCGAAGGGAGGTGATAACGCCACAGGCTGACCATCGTTATGGTGTTAAGGTCAAATCGAGTTAGAGAAACTATCTTTAGAGAAAAGGGAGGAAAGAATGAGTCGTTTGATTGAAAAACTCTTGGCATTGGCCATCGTCGCCAGCTTGCTGATCGGCGTTGCTGCTTGTGGGGCGACGGAGGAACCCACAGCAGCGCCTGAACCGACGGCGGCCGAAGCACAGCCGACGGAAGCCGCAGAAGCCGAGGAGGCCACCGAGGTCTTTAAGCTGGGCATCCTAGGTCCGTTCAGTGGGCCCAGCGCCCGTACCGGCGACGAGTTCAAGGCCTCGGTCAATATGGCCTTTGGCGACATCAACTGGCAGATCTGCCAGTACCAGATCGAGCCGGTGTGGATCGACTCGCAGTCGGACCCGGCCAAGGCCGCTCAGGCCTATGAGCAGGCGGTGGTGCAGGATGGCATCCAAGCCGGCATCCTGAACTGGCACAGTTCAGTGGCGGTTTCGGCCATGGAAGTCACGGCCAAGCACCAGGTACCGCACTTCTTTGGCTTTGGCGCCACTGAGGTGGTGAACGAGACCTTTGCCTCAGACCCGGAGAAGTATGGCTACTGGATGTTCAAGGGCTGGCCGACGCCGCGCAAGCTGAGCATCTCCTACGTGCAAGCGTTGGAGGATGCCATCGCTTCGGGTGTTTGGACGCCTGAGGAAAAGACGGTGGCCATCTATGGCGAGGACACGGACTGGGGCCGGAGTCTGGGCAATGCCATCAAGTCACAGCTTGAG
>JASFOV010000429.1:0-4616 GCA_050116355.1 Anaerolineae bacterium | reverse complement strand
GGCGGTTCATGAGGGGCTTCATCACCTTGCCCATATCCTGCGGACCGGTTGCCCCCACCTCGTCAATAACCTTGCGGACCTCGACTTCGATCTCGTCGCGACTCATCTGTTGGGGCAAATACGTCTTAAGAATTCCTAGCTCAGCTTGTTCTTCAGCCACCAGATCGTCTCGACCGGCCCGTCCATATTCAGAGATTGACTCACGGCGCTGTTTGGCCTGCTTGGCAATCACGGCCTGGATGTCTTGCTCATCCAGTGTGATCCGCTCGCCAGAGGCGTCTAGGTTTGTCTCCTCTGTTTTGATGGCGGCGATCACCGATCGAATCGTCCGCTTGCGGACATCATCCCTCTCGCGCAGGGCCTCCTTCAAATCGGCGTTCAGTTGCTCTCGAATCCCCATCCACACTCTCCTTGCCAGACTTTGGGTACATCCATTATAGTCGCCAAAGGAAGGGAAGTCAAATCCTGTTACTGGGCACCTGGTGGACGACAACGAGTAGCGTCAATTCCCCTCTCACCCGCGTGGGATCCCAGGACAACGCACGACAGACCCGGACAAAATACCCTGAAACGAACAGAAAAGCAGATGTAGTGTCCCAGTTCCAAGATAGCGGCAAGTGGACCGGACTACACCTGAAGGTCTTTTGCCTTTGACATCTCGACCGATATGCCTTACAATAGATCTTCGGTGACCTTTGCCCCAAGACAAACCCAAAGGCCGCATCGTGTGGTACTCGCTCCCGCGTGTGGCGATGACTGATTATGGAGGAGTTGGATGAAAGTCTACAAGAGTGACAAGTTGCGCAACATTGCCCTACTAGGCCACGGTGGCTCAGGCAAGACTTCACTGGCCGAGGCGATGTTGTTCAGTTCTGGCGCCGTCAACCGTCTGGGCCGGGTGGATGATGGCACCTCGGTCTCGGACTGGGACGACGAGGAACGCCGCCGGAATATGTCTATCAATACCTCGCTGATGCCTTGCGAGTTCCAAGGGCACAAGATCAACGTGCTCGATACACCCGGCTACATGGATTTTGTGGGCGAAGTGATCAGTGCCGTGCGCGTGGCCGATGCGGCCATCATTGTCCTGGACTCGGTGAGTGGCGTTGAGGTGGGCACCCAACAGGTATGGTATCACGCCAACACCCAAAAACTGCCCCGTATAATTTATGTCAATAAGATGGAGCGGGAAAATGTAGACTATGGTGCCGTGGTGGACCAGGTCGCTTCCGCATTCGACGTGACTGCTGTACCCATTCAGCTTCCCATCGGTAGCCAAGCCGACTTGCATGGAATTGTGGACATCCTCTCGAACAAAGCGTACATCGGACCTGAGGCGACCGAGAGCCCCATCCCCGATGATATGGCCGACGCCGTCGAAGAAGCGCGCATGGAGCTTATTGAGGCCGCTGCTGAAGGGGCGGACGAGTTGATGGAAAAATACTTTGAGGCCGAAACCCTCACCAAGGACGAAATCGTACGCGGCCTCAAGTTGCGCATGGCCCGCGAGGATTTCGTACCGGTTCTCTGCGGCTCCGCGGGGATGAATATCGGCACCACACGCCTGATGCAGTCCGTGATCCAGCTGATGCCCTCGCCGATTGAAGCTGGGCCTTATACGGCTATTAATCCAGCCACAGGCGAATCCGTCGAATTGCAGGCCGACTCAGCCGCAGATCTCGCCGCACTGATCTTCAAGACCGTAGCCGATCCGTACGTGGGCAAACTGTCCTATTTCCGTGTCTACTCCGGCACAGTCGAGTCCGACTCGCGGCTACGCAATTCCCGAACAGATTCCGAGGAACGACTGGGGCAGGTCTATGTCATGGTCGGCAAGGAACAGCATCCCGTGGACCAGATCCCGGCCGGCGACATCGGCGCGGTAGCCAAATTGAGCGAATCACAGACCGGGGATACACTCTGCGATCATGGTACCCCGCTACGCATTGAGGTGGCCGAGTATCCCAACCCACTCTACGCCGTGGCTATCACGCCCAAGACCAAAGCGGATGCCGCCAAGATCAGCCCCACTCTGACTCGCCTAAGCGAGCAGGACCCGACCCTGAGTTGGCGACAGGACCGGGAAACCAAGGAGACTATTCTCTCGGGAATGGGCGATACCCATATCAATGTCGCCATCCGGCGCATGGAGGAAGTCTTTAGCTTGGGTGTCGACACAAGGATCCCTCGGGTTCCCTACCGCGAGACCATTACCCGGACGGCTTCGGCCCAATACCGGCACAAGAAACAGACGGGGGGGGCTGGCCAGTTCGCGGAGGTCCATATGCGGGTCGCACCCCTGGAACGCGACGCCGGATACGAATTCGCGTGGGAAGTGGTGGGCATGAATGTCTCCAAAACCTTTGGCCCCTCTATTGAAAAGGGGGTTAAGGCGGTGATGGAACAGGGTGTGATCGCCGGCTATCCAGTCGTTGACATACTGAGCGCCGTCTATGACGGCAAAGAACACCCCGTGGACTCCAAAGACATTGCCTTTCAAATCGCCGGACGCGAGGTATTCAAACTTGCCGTCAAGAGCGCCGGTCCGGTGCTGCTGGAACCGATCTACAAGTACACCATCACCGTGCCCGAGGAGTACATGGGCGACGTGCTAGGTGATCTGAATACAAGACGCGGACAGGTGCTGGGCATGGATCAGATTGGCGATAACAGCGTTGTCACGGCCCTCGTCCCCTTGGCTGAGATGCAGCGCTACGTGAGCGATCTGCGCTCGATCACGCAGGGACGCGGCGTCTTTAGTTTGGAATTTGTCGAATACCAGCAGGTGCCAAGCCATATGGCGGAACAGATTATAGCCGAGTCCAAGCGAGAAGCCGAAGAAAAGTAGGGTACCCCTTCCTGCACCATAGCGGAGGTCTGCCCCTTGGGGCAGGCCTCCGTTGCTTTGGCCTTATAATGCCTGCGTGAAAATTATGTCAAATGCGCGGCGATTACCAGTTCCAAGGAGAGCTGCAAACGTCACAGGAAACTAGTCCTCGGGCTCCTCCTCTGCGCTATCAGACGTACCGTCAATGATGTCCCCCGCATCCTCCTCCAACATCATATCTTCCGGTGCTGGCCCACCGGTCAAGCGCCCCAGGAACTGGAACAGTTTGCGCGCCACCTGCTGTGTGCCAGACGGTTCCTCCTCACCAGCCAAATCCTCTTGGTAATCACCCAGCGCATCGAGGAACCGGCCCTTGCGGATCTTTAGCTTGCCCAACTGGCGGGAAACTGCCTTCTCGTTGCCCCTTTCTCCCAACTCACGAAAGATCTCGATTGCCTGCTCATAGGCCTCGGCAGCCTCTTCCTCGTCTCCCTGGCGGGCATACATCATCCCCAGATTGCCGAGTGTGATCCCCTGGCCTGAACGATCCTCCAGTTCGGTCCGGATGGACAACGCCTCCTCGAGAGCGTTCTTTGCCTGCTCCCACGCTTCCATCTGGACATAGACGACCCCGCTGTCGTTGAGTACCTCGCTCACCGATTTGCGGTCGCCTTCGCCGGCAAAAAGAGCGCGGGCCTGGCCCAACTTCTCAAGAGCCTCTTCATACTCCCCGGCCCGGTAGGCATCAATCCCGTCCTCGTACAGTCGCTTGGCTTCTTCCATGGTTGTCATGATATTCTCTCCTTTGGCAGCCTCCGGCATGCTGCGGATGCCTAGTCTGGATCATTTCTTACCGTGTACGCTGCTGGTGCGGGCCGCTCAAGCGACAGCACTCGCGTTCGGCACCCGCAGGATGACCCGCGTACCGGTGTTTGGGGGTTTGTGCCTAGATTCGATGGACAGATGTCCCTCGATCAGTTCTGCCCGCTCGCGCATGCTGAGCAACCCAATGCTCCCTCGTCGATCATAATCCCGGTCTACCGCTTCCGCATCGAACCCCTTGCCGTTGTCCTCGATCACAATCTGGATCCAACCATTCTCAGTGGACAGACGCAGCCACACATCCCGGGCCGACGCGTGTTTCTTGCTGTTGTTCACCGCCTCTTGGACGATGGCAAAGATCGTAGCGGCAATCGAATCTTCCATCCCAGGGAAGTTGTCCGTGGCTTCCAAATGGATGCCAAAGGGCTCACTGCCCTGCAGTTGCTGAACATAGGCCTCCAGTGCTGGCACCAGCCCCTGTGTCTCGAGGATGAGCGGGCGCAATTCGAACAGAGCCAAGCGGGCTTGCTGCGTCGCCTGGCGGGTCAAGTCCCGCAGGGCGTCCAGCTCAGAACGGGCCGCCTCCGGCTTGAGATCTAGCAAGCGCTCCAGGTGGTCAATCCCCATTGAGATGGCCGACAGGAATTGTACGGTGCCATCGTGGAGGTTGCGTGCTACCTGCCGCCGCACATCTTCCTGTGCTTGGAGGATCCGATCTCGTTCGTCGCGCAAGCTCTGGTACAAGCGTGCGTTCTCGATGGCGATGGCTGCCTGATTGGCGGTAGTGACCATCAATGCCAGGTCTTCCTCATCGAACCCTTGCCCCGTGCGCTTGTTTAGAGCTTCCAGCGCCCCGAGCACCTTGCCCCGGCTCTGAATCGGCACACACACCATCGATTGAGTCTGGAATCCGCTCCTGCTATCCACAAGCGGGTGAAAACGCGGATCCTGATCTGCCTCGTTGACA
>JASFOV010000428.1:0-4629 GCA_050116355.1 Anaerolineae bacterium | reverse complement strand
AGAAAGAGGATCTCAGCGGACGCTTTGGTGGCATCGGCGCCTACGTATCCCAGGCAGAGGATGGGAGCATCGTCCTGGATCCAATGCCTGACCTGCCAGCGGAGCAAGCCGGCATTCTGGAAGGGGACGTGGTCATCCAAATAGACGGTACCGAGATCACGCCCGAAATGTCAGTGGATGAGGTTGTGACCTTGGTTCGAGGCGAGATTGGCACGAGGGTTACCTTGACCCTTCGACGTGAAGGACAGGCCGAGCCTGTCGTCATTGAAATCCAGCGCCAAGAGATTCCGAGCCCCTCTGTGCAATGGGAGATGATGGAGGGCACAGAGAATGTGGGCTACATCCGTATCTCCCTCTTTAGTGGACGGACGGCCAAGGAGCTCGACGAAGCGATCAAATCGTTGAAAGAGCAGGGGATGAACCGCCTCATTGTCGACCTGCGAGGCAATGGCGGAGGCCTCTTCGACGCGGCCATCGACGTGGCCAGTGCATTCCTTGATGGCGATGTGGTGCTCTATCAAGTCGAGAGAGAGCAGGATGAGAAGTCGTTCAGTGCCAACAGGGGTGGGGAATATACCGAGGCGCCGCTGGTACTGCTGGTCGACGGCGGGACCGCTAGCGCCTCAGAGATCGTGGCCGGGGCTCTGCAAGATCGCGATCGAGCAGCACTGGTCGGACAAAAGACCTACGGCAAGGGTTCGGTGCAGTCAGTCTACGATCTCAGCGATGGCTCATCGGTACACATCACATCCGCCAAATGGCTCACACCCAGTCGCCGTCTGATTGATGGCCAGGGTCTTGAGCCGGACATCGTCGTCGAGTTTACTGACCAGGATCGAGAGGCGGGGCTAGATCCCCAGCTCGAACGGGCACTTGAGACTCTGCAAGCTGGCCGGTAGAGCTTTTCTATCGGAATGATACCTCGTATTTCTGAAGAACGGAGTATAGTGCATGTCTAATTCAACCGGTTGCAAGATAGCAATTGTGGTACTCTTTGTGGCCCTTATCACGGGTGGCCTGGGATTTGCCACCGGCTTTGTCACACACACAGTACTGGTAGCGGCCGACAACGGCTCGAGCGATGTGGCGGTATTCGAATTCAACGCTACCGAAGCACCCACGGAGACGACCTCAGCACCAACCACCACAGGCGACGGACTAGCGCCTGAGTCGACACCGGAACCTACTGCAGTGCCCACCATCGAAGTCCCTCCTCCAAGCGGCGAAGCCTTCGATCTGTTCTGGGAGGCATGGACTTTGGTCCAGCGAGACTACTACGGCGAGTTGCCTCCCGAGGAAGAGATCATTAACGGCGCCATCCGTGGTGCGATCAACACACTAGACGACCCCTTTACCGCCTTTATCGAGCCGCAGACCGCGCAACTCAACCGGGAAGAAGATACCGGCAGCTTCGAAGGCATTGGTGCTTATGTCACCATGGAAGATGGCATGTTGAGCATCGTGAGCACCTTCAAGGGCCAGCCGGCTGAAGGTGCCGGGCTGCAAGGCGGGGATATTGTCCTCGAAGTGGACGAAACCCCCATCGAGAACATGAGCATCTACGAGGCCATCGCCTTGATCCGGGGACCTGCCGGCAGTTCGGTGAACCTGACAATCCTACGCCAGGGCGAAGAGCCGTTTGAGATCGAGATCCAGCGAGCGCGCATTGATATCCCCGTCGTCGAGTGGGAAATGAAGGAAAATGGAATAGCGCACATGCAGCTCTTTGACTTTAGCTCGGATGCAAGCGTCAAGCTGGGCGACGCCATCGAGCAAGCGCTGGAACAGGGCGCCCAGGGTCTGATCCTGGACCTGCGTAACAACCCCGGCGGCTGGCTGAACGAGGCAATTCTCACCGCCAACCTCTTCTTGCCAAAAGACCAAGTGGTCGTGATCGAGCGATACAAAAACTCGGAGCCTGACTTTCTGAACACGCGGAACGAACCTGTCGCCCCGGATATCCCGATGGTCGTGTTGGTGAATGGTGGCTCGGCCAGCGCTTCTGAGATTGTGGCCGGCGCACTGCAGGACTATGGTCGGGCCGTACTCATCGGCGAACAGACCTTCGGTAAGGGGTCCGTCCAGTTGCCCCATGAGTTGAGCAACGGAGCCGAGCTGCGCGTCACCGTCGCCCGCTGGTTCACGCCGGATGACCGAGCCATCCATGGCGAAGGCCTCGAGCCTGACATTGAAGTGGAACTCACCCGTGAAGACTTCGAAGCCGAACAAGACCCTCAGCTAGACCGGGCGATAGAGTATCTATTGACAGGAGAGTAGCTACACCGGCCGGACACCTACCGCCGCTAGGCCGCAAGGTGTCCGGCACAGGGAGCCTCTCACGGAGAAGAGCCAACGTGGGCATCAAAGTCGTCGCGACCAATCGAAAAGCGAGATACCAGTATCACTTCCAGGAGACGCACGAAGCTGGCCTGGTACTGACTGGCAGCGAGATCAAGTCGATCCGCGCCGGTCAGGTGAGCCTCAAAGAAGGATTCGTCCAGTTTGATGGGGGCGAGGCGTGGCTTATGAACGTCCATATCGCTCCCTACCACGCGGCCAGCCAGCAGAACCACGAGCCGCGGCGGCGGCGCAAGCTCTTGCTCCATCGCCGTGAGATCGATCGGCTACAGAGTCGCGTGCAGGAGAAGGGCTTGACGATCGTGCCGACGCGGCTGTACCTCAAGGACGGGCGGGCCAAGGTTGAAATCGCACTAGGCCGTGGCAAGAAGCTCCACGACAAGCGACAAACGATCGCCAAAAGAGACTCGAAGCGACAGGTGGAGCGCGCTTTGAAGGAGCGCTACCAGTGAGCGCCGGAGCCACCCCGTCCGATCTCAAGCGGATCGAGGTCGATGGGCTACGGATGCACTCCCTGGAACAGGTGAACGAACAGCCATTGCCGGTCAAAGAGGAGATCTACCGCACACTTGTGCCTGATGACCTCTTGATTCACTACAACATCGACCCTGAGACCCTGTGTGACGATCAAGGCAACCGCCTGGTCACGTTTACCTGCCCTGCCGGCAGCCGCCTTGTGGAGATTGACATCCGGCCCGAGATTGGGTTTGAGGACCCGTTGCTCTACTTGGAATTATCCGACACCCGCCTGAACCAGATTGAGGTGCTGCTCTTTGTCGTGAACGATCCAGCCGCTGAGCGCTTCGCTACCGATCGTGACTGGCAAGGAGAAAGAACCAAATTCGGCACCTTGCGCCGCAACATCCCTGCAGAGGTCCGCGCCATGGAAGCAGGATTGGCACCCGGCCAGGTTCGAAAAGGCCTGCGTTTGACCCGCACGCTCACCCCCCTCTTTGAGGATTTCGTATGCCGCATGGGTCACGACTACTACCTGATGGAACCCCTGGCCTACCACAATGCCATCTTGTTCGAGCGCGTTGGCTGCAACTATGTACAAGGCCTGCGCAAGATGCAGTGGATACACCTCGGGTTCCAGCCAGGCGGTATCCTGCACGAGGCCCTCGATGGCTCCACTCCTTTTCGACAGGCTGACGCCTGGCAGACCGTACGCGGCCGGAGTTGGGCCATCCACGACGGCATCCTGGGCGAACCATGGCACAGTGTCAAGATGTACAAGCGAGTCGGCAAAGAGTATAGGATCGACACCTTCCCCGGGGGTCCTTACTGATTTCCGTCTGTCACCCAACAGGAGCCAACCGCCGGACGCAGCGCCGGATCAGACGCGTAGCAACTCATAGGGCAATGAATTGAACCGACAGACGCCAAAGGCCCGAACCGAACACCAGCCCAGACAAAGGAAAGGGGTACACACACGCGTTCTGCTGTATTTGACCTTGTTGTGTATGAGTGCCCTGCTATTGATCGGCTGTTCCCAGAAACCAACAACGGTTGCCGAGGCAACGGCGCCGCCTTCCCCAACGGCCACCCCAACGAGCACGCCCACCGCCTCTGCCACGCCCTCGCCCGCCCCAACCCACACCCCCACCGCGACCGCGACGCCCACTACGACCCCGAGCCCCACGCCTCTGCCCGGCGCGCAGCTGGTCGCTTTCGACTCGAACCGGGACGGCAACCACGAGATCTACTTGCTTGACACCGCGAGCGGAGAACTGACCAACCTGAGCCGAGATGCTGCAGACGACCGGGCACCGGCGTGGAGCCCGGACGGGAGGGCCCTGGCGTTCGAGTCACACCGGGACGGCAATTGGGAGATCTATGTCCTGGACCTAGAAGATGGCTCCCTGCTGCGCTTGACCGATCACCCGGCCTATGACGGCGCACCGACTTGGAACCCGGACGGCTCCGAGATCGCTTTTGAGAGCTATCGCGACGGGAATCTTGAACTTTATGTCATGTCAAGGCGTGGCAGTGACCTACGGCGGTTGACGGACGATCCGGCCGGCGACTATGGTCCTGCCTGGCGGCCTGATGGGACCGAACTGGCTTTCACCTCGTGGCGCGACGGAAACAAAGAGGTATACTCTGTACCAGCCGCTGGCGGCTCCCCGCGAAATCTGACACAACACCCCGCCGACGATGAGGATCCGGCCTGGAGCCCGGACGGCGCCAGCCTGGCCTTTGTCTCCTGGCGGGAGGTAGATGCCCAAACAGGCAATCGCAACGCCGAGATCTATCAACTCGCGTTCAGCG
>JASFOV010000427.1:0-4634 GCA_050116355.1 Anaerolineae bacterium | reverse complement strand
TTTGCCTAGATCCTGCCCACGCACCCATACCGCACCCGAAGTGGGACGGGCCAGCGAAGCAACGATACGGATTAGGGTGGTCTTGCCCGCACCATTGGGGCCAAAGAGCGTCAGAAACTCACCTTCGGACACGCTGAGATCCACGCCCCGCAGTGCCATCTGGTGACCAAACGACTTGACCAGGCCCTTAACCTGGATCGCCGGCATCGGGTTCTGGGTCATAGCGACTTGAGGGCCTCGTACATCTCGTTGCGCTTTCGCTTATAGCTCTCCCTATCAATTTCACCGGCCTCAAAGGCGTCCTCCAGGCTAGCCAGCTCAGCCACCAGCTTGCGTGCTTTGGGATCCTGCTTCAGCTTGGCCTTTCCGGCGGCTGGAACCGCTCCCGGTTTGGCGGTGACGGCATAGGTCACCGAGCCCACCACAGCGGCCAGCGTCACCACCAGTCCCAGACTCCACAGCAGACCTTGATTTCCGCGGGTGGAGGCCGCTGCCTCGGTACCCGCAGCTGTCCCGCCAGCAGCCGTGTCGCCGGTCATGCCCGAGCCCGTCGCTGCACCCGGTTGGGGCACAAATTCGAGCAGAATGGGCGTATCCGCAGCCACGTCCAGCGCCGTGTAGAATTGGTACTGGCGATCCTGAAAGAGCTCGGGACCCTGATCGACCAACTGCTCGCTCGTCATAGACAGCCCCGGCTGTGCAACCAACACACTCAGGCTGCTCACCGGATAGGCGAAGGTGCGTTCCACCGGAACCTCATCACCAGCGACCATGATATGATAGGAAAAAAAGGCAAGCGAGGTCTCGGAACCCGGCCACACCGGATCCATAGACTGCAGACCACCCTCTGCTTCAACAAACAGGTTCTCCGACATGCCCTCCTGCAGGGAGATACCCACAGCGCCTTCCGGCAGCGGAACAAACACCGTTTGCCCATCGCTGCCCACGTAGGTTCGATCCCCCGTATTGCCAAAGAGATGGATCTCAGAGATTCTCAGCACCTGCTCAAACGATTCGGCAATGACGTGCACCGAGTCCACCCGGATGGCGCTGTCGTCATCCGTGGTCTCATACACCATCAATGTGGTCTCGAGCACCGGCTGACCGGCATCGAACTGGTACGGTGCCTGACTGCTATAGAGCACGTCGAGATACTCGACCTCAAGCCAATACTCCAGCTCAGTATTGGCATCCAGATCCTCGAACCGGTAACCGCCCTCCGCATCGGTAGCGGTCTCAAAGGTCGCCACCTCTTGGTTCGCCTCATATACCACCAGCGTGACCGGCAACCCCGCTCCCACTGGATCGGCGTCGGCCGTCCCATTGACCACCCGCCCCTCGATCACACCGCCGCCTTGGGCCTGTGCGGCGACAGCCGGAGTCAACAGCAGCAGGCCGACCAGCAGCATCCACGCCACCCTTCGGATCTTGTCCCTCATGCGGCCTCCTCGGTTGCTAGGGTGTAGCCACACTTGGCACAGAAGCGGTCATCACCACGGATGGTCGCTCCGCAGGAAGGGCAAACGGGCCGGGAAGCCGTGGCAGCTTGGGGCAACCCTTCGCCACACTGGACACAGAACCGGTCGCCAGCCTCATATGCCTGCCCGCAGTTCGGGCAACTCAGGCCCGAGCGGTGCCGCCTCTGCCGGGCTGACTCCACAGCTCGCTTGATATCTGCATCGGACAAGGCTGCAGGCAATGGTGCAGGCCTGCGGCCGGGCAAAAGGGGATAGACAACGATGGCCGCGGCGACCAGCGCCAGAACAAAGAAAATGGCAATGCCCACCTTTACCTCCTGCTCTTTCGCGCTGGCCAAGCCGCAATCAGCGTACCGATAATGATAATCAGCCCGCCAATCCATAACCAGGAAACCATCGGATTGATCAGTACCTGGAAGGCTGCGACCCCGTCTGCTTCCAGACCAGCCAAGACCACATAGAGGTCCGCACTCAACGTCTGGCGCAGGGCCACTTCGGTGACGGCCCCTTGCACGTTGCTATGCAGATTGCGCTCCGGCTGCACGGTGTCCAGCTTGCGGTCGCCACGGTATACATCCATCACCGCAAAGTTGCGCATCTTGTTGCCGCTCTCTTCGATGCTCTGGTACTCATAGTCGACGTACGTCAACGTGTACCCCTGGACATCCACCGATTCGCCTGTTGCCAACGCTACCTGAACCTCAGTCTGGCCTGATTGCGAGCCGATGATACCAATCACAATCAGCAAGATGGCAAAGTGAATCAGCTGTCCGCCATAACGCCGCCGGTTCAAGCCCACAGCGCGCACCGTGGCTGTTACCGGGTTTTCGCCGGCGGAACGCATACGGGCCACAATACCTTGGCCGAGCTGGATCAAGATGGTGGCCACCACAAAGGCCGAAACAGCATAGGCCACCAACACCCACAGCTCGCGCACGCCAACCAAGACCAAGAGGACGGCGGTCAGCACTGCAACAATGACCTGAACCCACAAACTCCGTAGGAGCCGCTCGGGACTCACCTTGCGCCAATCGATGAGGGGGCAGATGCCGATGAGCAGCACCAAGAGCAGGCCCAAGGGACCCATGAAACGATTGTAGTTCTCTGGACCGAGGCTCGACGCTACCCCACGCACCGCCTCTGTAAAAGTGGGCCACAGGGTCCCTAGCAGGACCGCCGCCGCCGATCCCAGAAACAGGAGGTTGGTCAGCAAAAAGACAAACTCCCGCGAGAGCAGATCGCCAAGCTGGCCCGCTCCCTGCAGCTCGCGCGTGCGCGCCAACATCAGCCCAACCGTACCCACGAGCATGACCAGCATGTAGCCCAAGTACCAGTAGCCAATAGGCGATTGGGCAAAGGCATGGACCGATTGGATCAAGCCTGAGCGCGTGACAAACGTGGCAAAGATCGTCAGGACAAAGGTCACAACCGCCAGCAACACATTCCAGGCCCGGAACATATCACGCCGCTCCTGGATGATGGCCGAGTGGACAAAGGCCGTGCCCACCAACCATGGGATCAGGGACGAGTTCTCCACCGGATCCCAGCCCCAGTAGCCACCCCATCCCAGTTCCAGATAGGCCCACCAAGCCCCCACCAGAATACCGATACCCAAGGAGGCCCAAGCTACCAGTGTCCAGCGTCTGGTGCCTCGCAGCCACGCCGAATCCAGGCGACCGGTGATCAGGGCTGCCAAAGCATAGGCCGCTGGGATGGTCCATAGGGCGTAGGCGGCAAAGATGATCGGTGGGTGGATGATCATCCAAAAGTTCTGGAGAAGAGGGTTAAGACTGACCCCCTCCACCGGCACCGAGGCCAGCAATTCGAAGGGATTCGTCAGCCGGACCAGCAACAAGGCAAAGAATGCCTGAGTCACGGCCAACACGGCCATGGCATACGGCCGCAACTCGCGATCCCAGGTCGGCTTGCGCCAAACCACGAGAGCAGTAGCTATGGCCAGCATCCACAGCCACAGCAGCTGTGATCCTTCCAACCCGGCCCAGAAGGCAGCCAGCACATAGGCTGGTTCCAGGTAGGTGCTAACGTGCTCGTAGACGTACCGGATTTCGAAATCGTGAGTGAACAACAGGATGAGAAGCAGTATCGCCGACAATGTCGACAGCGCCG
Source organism: Anaerolineae bacterium (assembly GCA_050116355.1). Lineage (GTDB taxonomy): Bacteria > Chloroflexota > Anaerolineae > JAAYZQ01 > JAAYZQ01 > JASFOV01. Next base: position 1,029 of record JASFOV010000427.1, on the reverse strand, counting down.
CTGTGACCAAGAGCGCATTCCGCGCACTGGCGATAAGCTCCGGACGTCGCTGGCGTGCCCCCAGCAGGGAGGCAATGGTCGCCCACACAGCAATTGCCAACGTCAACAACAACGCACCGTATCCAATATCCGCCAGAAGCAATATCGTCTCCTATTACTAGTCACTGGCACAAGGGCTCTCTACATCAAACGAACATTCGACCAAATACCGGGGGAGCCACAGCGCCAGGAGTCATGTCCATCTATTTGTCTGGACTCTAGAGTTATGCGCTATTCCTCTTCCTCGTATTTGGAAGGGCACTTCATCAGCAGCTCGTCAGCTTCAAAGACTTCGCCCGCCGGATCGTACTTGCCGATTACCACTGCCTCGACAGCATCCACCAGCATGTCCGGTTGTGGACCATGGTACGAGATGTCCAGTTGCCCGGTATCATCTTCAATCTGGAACTGCAGATGCAATTCACGTGTGTTCCAATCTACCGTATCGGGGACGATGGCCCCCGCCACCCGTGAATCACGGGTTTGTTCAGGTCCAAGTGCCTTGACTTCGTCGACCGTCAGATAATCGCTAGTGGAGCCGGAAAAACTGACTGCGATCAGCCCCCCGATGACGATAACGACCACCAGGCCACCAATCAGGAATTTCATCGTTGAAGACATGGTTTCCTCCTGAAACGTGTTCCGTCAGGCGCAGGCGCCCAAGCATACACACCGCCCGGTGCACACCGACTGACGGTTAATGTTATATCCTCAGCGCACCCGCGTGCCACAGCGGTGGCAGAATTCGGAATCACGGCGCAACTCTGCACCACATTGATGGCAAAAAAGAGAGGTCTGGAGACTGGACACCCGCTGGGACTGTGTCTGCCCACCCCGGCCGCTTCCCCGGCGTTTGTGGCTGGGGCTGGACGCAGATTCCACCTCGACCGGCTCCTGGGTCCGGCGACCCAGCCAGAAAGCTGCCCCGCCAACCGCGACTAGTGCTACAAAGGCCACAAAGAAGATCAATACGGTCGAGCGAGTGTCATC
>JASFOV010000426.1:0-4642 GCA_050116355.1 Anaerolineae bacterium | reverse complement strand
TTGGGAGACGCGACAGCTTCTATGCTGGCAAACAACGAGTCTGCCTGACCTGATTCTAGACTCGCTAGCTCCGGGACCGAAGGCACGGGAACCACCCAGCCAAGGGAGTCGGGGGTAGCCGTGTGGGCCGAGTCGTACTTGCTCTGCAGGAGGAGGGTTTCCTGCCGGCCATCGTACCACAATATGGCACGCTGGTAGGGGATTTCAGGGGGGACCTCTTCGGACCAATAGAACCCCCCATCGGCAAGGACCGGGACACCCGTCGCCAGGAGTGTGAGAAAGATGAGCAACAACGTCGCTTTCTTCATGGTTCTTCTCATCCTTTACACCTGAACCGAGTGCAGGACTGTGCTACTCACAGCGTCAACAGGGCAAAAGGGGCTGGATTGTCGATTTGGGCACCGATGCCACTGGAGACTCTCTCCCTGGGGCAAGGGCACTGCGTACTATGAACGTGGGGCTTGGTTTTGCATTCTCGGGTTGGAACGTTTGCTGCACAGCTTGGATCCTGCCGATCACTTTCTTGCATTCATATTCTATCATAAGAATTCGGCTGCTGCAACTTGTCATTTCTGAAGTCCAGTCGGTGGGACCCGACGACGACGGAGTATCCCTGCCAGTATCGATCTGAAACACGAGGTTGCTGCCTGGGGACAACAGCTACGACTAGGCGGTTGTCAGGGACGTCTTGCTCCTACTGGTGTCCAAGGGTGCGAACTCGCTCATACTGCGCACTTGACAGATGGATTGATACTCAACCTTCTGGGAAGAGTTGGTTTGTGGTTTGCCTGACATAGTGGCTGTGGTATAATAGCGACCATGCACGAACTAGCGGTCACGCAGAGTATCCTGGATATTGTCCAGCGCCATGCCGAGCAGGCCGGCGCGCGGCGCGTGGTGGTGGTCAACGTGGTGATCGGCCGGTTGACCGGCTTTGTGGATGATTCGATCCAGTTCTACTTTGACTTTTTGACCAAGGATACGCTGGCGCAGGGCGCTCAGCTCCATTTTGAGCGGATTGCACCGCGGGCCCGTTGCTACGCGTGCGGGACCGAGTACACGCCGCCCGATAGCCGCCTGTGGACCTGTCCCGAGTGCGAGGCACTGGGCGGAGAGGTGATCGCCGGCAAGGAGTTCTACGTGGCCAGTATCGAAGTGGAGTGAGGTGGGAAAGGTGTCGACTGAATTGCCAGTGGTGGAACAGATCCTGAGCGCCAATGACCGGATCGCCCAAGAGAACCGCAAGCTGCTCGACGAGCACGGGGTGGTGGCGGTCAACGTCATGGCCTCGCCGGGAGCAGGCAAGACGAGCCTCATCCTGCGCAGTATCGAGGCGTTGCGCGGCGAGCTACGGGTGGGGGTGATTGAGGGCGACATTGCCGGTCGCGTGGATGCGGACACCGTCGCCCAGACGGGGGTGCCGGTGGTGCAGATCAACACCGGGGGCGGGTGTCACCTGGATGCGCCCCAGGTGCAGAGCGCCCTAGAGAAGCTGCCCTTGGGCGAACTGGACCTGGTGTTGATCGAGAATGTGGGCAACCTGGTATGTCCGACCGGGTTCGCGCTGGGCGAGCACGTCAACATGATGATCGCCAATGTGCCCGAGGGCCACGACAAGCCGATCAAGTATCCGGGAATGTTCACTGTGGTCGACGCCCTGGTGCTGAACAAGATAGACCTGATGCCGTATATCGATTTCGACGGGGAAGCGTTCCACACGGCGGTGCGGGCGCTCAATCCGGAAGCGCCCATCTTTGAGGTTTCGTGCAAGACGGGCGAAGGGATCGCGGCCTGGGCAGAGTGGCTCAAGGGGCGACCCGCCACGCCCGGTACGGTCTAGAGGGCAGGCGCTGGTTTTGGCTACCGCTGAGAACTACTGCAAACAGATCAGTGTGCGCGGCGTGGTGCAGGGGGTGGGCTTCCGGCCCTTTGTCTACCGCCTGGCCCACGACCACGAGCTGAACGGGTGGGTGCTGAACCACTCGGGCGGCGTCGAGATCGAGGTCGAAGGTCCGCAGCCGGCACTAGAAGCCTTTGTCCATGATCTGCGCGCCGATGCGCCGCCCCTGGCGCGGATTGTCGCCGTCGAGGTGGCGGATGCACCGCTCAACGGCTATGCGCGATTCGAGATCCGGCACAGCCAGGCGGAGGCGGGGCGCTACCAACTGATTTCACCCGACATTGCGACCTGCGACGATTGCTTGGGCGAGCTGCTGGACCCCGCAGACCGCCGCTACCGCTACCCGTTCACCAATTGTACCAACTGCGGCCCGCGCTTTACCATCATCCGTGACATCCCCTATGACCGGCCACTGACGACAATGCAGCCCTTTGCCATGTGCCCCGACTGCCAGCGCGAGTACGAAAATCCGCTGGACCGGCGCTTCCATGCGCAACCCAACGCGTGCCCGGTGTGTGGTCCCCAGCTGTGGTTAGAGGAGGCGGCCGCGCCGGGCGAGCGTCGAGCCGAGCGGGACGAGGCGCTCCGCCAGGCGGGCGACCGGCTACGGGCGGGCCAGGTGCTGGCCATCAAAGGGTTGGGTGGGTTCCACCTGGCCTGTGATGCGACGGACGCCGCGGCCGTGGAGCGACTACGCCGCCGCAAAGGCCGGCCGGCCAAACCGCTGGCGGTGATGATGGCCACGCTGGATGAGGTGCGGCGTCACTGCCACGTCTCGGATGAGGAAGCGGAACTGCTGACCAGCCAGCAGTGTCCCATCGTGCTGCTGCGCTGGCATCCCGAGTCGACGGTGGTGCGCGAGGTGGCGCCGGAGAACCTGTACCTGGGCGTCATGCTGCCCTATACGCCGCTGCATCACATTCTGCTGCGCGACGTGGGGCGGCCGCTGGTGATGACCAGCGGCAACCTGTCGGAGGAACCGATCGCACAGCGCAATGACGAGGCGCGCCGGCGGCTGGGTCCGCTGGTCGATGCTTTCTTGATGCACAACCGCGAGATCTATGCGCGGTACGACGACAGTGTGGTATTCCACGCCGGACCGGCGGCCGGCGGGCTGCAATTCATCCGGCGCTCACGGGGATATGCCCCGTTTCCCATTACCTTACCCTTCCAGGTGGGCCAGATCCTGACCACCGGTCCAGAACTGAAGAATACCTTCTGTCTGACCCGGGACGAGTTTGCCTTTCTTAGCCAGCACATTGGCGACATGGAGAATCTGGAGACGCTGGAGCACCTGGAGGCTTCGGTGGCGTTGTTTGAGCACCTGTTCCGCGTCGAGCCTGAGCGGGTGGCCTATGACCTGCACCCGGCCTACTTGGCCAGCCAATATGCCCAAGAACGGGCAGAGAACGAGGGGCTGGCGCTGGTTGGCGTCCAGCACCACCAGGCGCATATTGCTGCCTGCCTGGCCGACAACGGCTGGGCAGCAGAAGCACAAGGCGGACCCGATAGCGGCCCGGTCATTGGCGTGGCCTGGGATGGCACCGGCTACGGGTTGGACGGGCACATCTGGGGCGGCGAGTTCTTTGTGGGCGACTATGCCGGTTTTGAGCGCGTGGCCCACCTGGAATACCTACCCATGCCCGGCGGCGAGGCGGCCATCCGCAATCCATGGCGGCTGGCGCTGGGCTATCTCTATGGCTTGACGGGGGAGGCGCCGCAACTGCCCGGAATCTCCGAGCAGGAGGCGCGGATCGTCCGCCGGCAAGTCGACCGGGGGCTGAATACGCCCCTGACGTCGGCGGTGGGGCGTCTCTTTGATGCGGTGGCAGCCCTGGTTGGGGTGCGCCAGGCGGTGAGCTACGAGGCGCAGGCGGCTATTGAGCTGGAAATGCAAGCGACGGCGTGGGCTGCCACGTCGCTGGTGGGGGAGGGACCGGAGCCATATCCATTTGATCTGGAAAAGGGCGAGGGGGGCATCGTTATCCGCTTGCGCGCGTTGCTGGCAGCGATCCAGAGCGATCTGGATGCCGGGAAGGTTAGCGGTGAAGTGGGCTGGCGCTTTCACCGCACGCTGGCGGCGTTGCTGGTTGTGGTATGCGAGAGGCTAGCGGCTGATGGCGGGCCACGCACGGTGGCGCTGAGTGGCGGCTGCTTCCAGAACCGGTTGTTGTTGGCCCTGGCCGTGCTCGCCTTGGAGCGGGCGGGTTTCCGCGTGCTGCTCCACCGCCAAGTGCCCTGCAACGATGGCGGGGTGAGCTTGGGCCAAGCCGTCCTGGCACATTTTGCGCGCGACGCAGGGGGCGACCATGAAGTACATTGACGAGTTCCGCGATCCGGCGCTGGCCCGGAGCCTGCTGGCGCGCATCGAGTCGCGCTCCAGCAGGCCGGTGCGCCTGATGGAGTTCTGCGGCGGGCACACCCACGCCATCATGCGCTATGGGTTGCGATCGCTCTTGCCGCCGACCCTGGACCTGCGTTCGGGGCCGGGCTGTCCGGTGTGTGTGACGTCCAACGCCGATCTGGACCAGGCCATTGCCCTGGCCTCGGTGCCGGGGCTGATCTTGACCACCTTTGGAGATATGATGCGCGTGCCCGGCAGCCGGCAGAGCTTGCAGGATGCCAAGGCTGCAGGCGCGGACGTGCGCCCGGTCTATTCCACCCGGGATGCGCTCGAGATCGCGCGCCGGGCTGCGGTCGAGGAGCCGGTGCGCCCGGTGGTGTTTTTGGGCGTCGGTTTCG
>JASFOV010000425.1:0-4642 GCA_050116355.1 Anaerolineae bacterium | reverse complement strand
GCGTAGCCCAGGTTGTTCAGCACGTTCACCGCTGAACCGGGCCAGCTCTGGACCATTTGGGCCAGAAGTAGGGACGATCCGGGCTGCAGGTCCACTAAGCGGGGCACGATGGTGATCTGTGATAGGTAGGCGAACAGGTTCAGCACAGTATACGCCGGCACAAAAGCTAGTCCCATGGCCGACCAGACAGCCTCCTGCGGCCGGCAATACACGTACAGACCGGCGAAGAGCAGGGTGGCTGTGATCGTGATCAACGTCGCGTTGGCGTAGGTCAAATAGTGGAGCAGGTCCAGGTCAGCGACCGAAGCCAACGCTTGCTCAGAAGTTTCCACCGGCCCCTGCGTCGCCACGCCATAGATGAGCAGGACCAACCAGATGGCGGTGACGATCGCGCCGACCAAAGCCATTGTGCCAAGCACACGATCCCCTCTATCCATCATCTTCCCTCCTGTCCATGTGACTCCGATGCTGAGTCCGACCGATCAATTCCCGAAATGGCATGACCGGCATAGGCCTCCCCAGGTTGGAAGCACCCGAGGCGTCTGATCAACGGCTAGAGGCTCCTCACTCTGTCTGTTGGCCGCCTGAAAAGCTTCCTTTGAGAATATTTGGGATCGACCGGAGATAATCATAGCGCAGCAGTCACAGAAGGACAAGAGCCAGGACCAGGTTGGCAATGGCGCCGCCCTGCTGGGCTCCCTGATCCACTTCTGGCCCTTCTTCCACGCCAGAAGGCAACTCCAGGCGACCGGTCCCGTCCAGATAATGCTCGTTGACCTTTATGATTCTAGCACGTCAAACCCTTTGGAATGACTCCGTTTTAACCGCCAGCCACCAAAACAAGCAACGGAGATGCTACTGAACACTCACGTACGTGGTATCCAAGGTTCTGGCCATGAGCGAGGCAAAGGCCGCCGGTTCTTCGAACAGGGGCCGGTGTCCCGAATGGTCAAAGGTTATCATCTCCTTCGATGGTGCTTGGAGCATCTCGAACCACTCCCGGGCCAGGACCGCCCGGCCGCGTGCTTCGTGTTCGCCAAGGACCACGTAGATGGGCACGTCGAGTCGTGTGATATCCCTTCGGAAATCGATCCCCTGTAGCTGAGGATAGAGGACCGAGAAGGTGTCGAGAAAGGCGCGCATGCCGTTGATCTTGTCCATCAGCGTATTCTCCGGCACCAACAGGTTGAACGGCATTTCTTTGCCGGGGTCCAGCGCTGGATAGGGATTCCAGTCGTGCTCATGGGAGATAGCCGGCTCGTAGTCGAGGAGATTGTCATACGGCGGCGGCCCATTCTGGCGTAGGGTAGCAACCAAAGCGTCGTGGCCCATCTCTTCCGCCCAGGCCAACGTGTCCTCGTAGAACATGATGTCGGTCTCTCGCGGGCTGACCATCTGCCCGGTCCCTACGTAGGCGTGGAACAACTCAGGGTGTTGCTGCACAGCGAGCACTCCGAGCAGAGTTCCCCAGGAGTTGCCGACGAGATAGATCTTTTCTTCGTCGAACCGGCCCCGCAGATAGTTGGTCATCTCAATGGCATCAGCCACCATCTGCTCGGGGGTGAGTGTCTCCACCGGGTCGAGGGCGGCATACGACTTGCCGGTGCCGCGCTGGTCCCAAGTGACGACCACAAAGTTCTCCTCAAGCCCAGTGTCGGCCCGCATGGCGCCGAGGTCAGTGCCACCGGGCCCACCGGCCAAGTACAAGAGTACAGGATTGTCGATGTTCCGTCCACGGATCATCACCGCCTGCTCATGGCCGCCTATCGGAACCGTCGTCAACTCGGCGATGCTGCCCGGGAGAGGCTCACCATCGGGGCCGATGATAGGATGGGTAGTCGCCGGGCGGGCGATCAAGGCAGCGACCGCGACCAAGGTCAGAGTGACGAGCCCGGTGAGGATCCAACCCACGGCGCCCGGGCCGCTCGCAGCTTCTCGCCCAAGGTGGGCGGACAGCCAGATGCCATAGACGGTGCCCAACGCCATCGGTACAAGGACGAGTATGCCGGGAACCAGGCGACCCAAGATGAAGGCGATGATACCGTACGTCGAACCAAGGTGAATGCCATCGACAGTGGGACCACTGATCCCAAGCCGGGCAAGTTCAAAGACAAGGACAAACACCACCGGTATGACCAGCGTGCTCCATCGGTTGCCCATGACCAGACCGCCTAGCACGCCAATGACGAGGGCGATCGCCATCGAACCCAGTGTTTGGGATGTGGTAATCGGTCCGCGCGGGGTTAGCCAGGCGCTGAGCAGCCCTGCGCCAACCGCTATCCCGACGGCGATGAGAAGTCCGACCGACCAATCTGACCAACAGTATTCCAACGCTTTGCGCATGTCCAATTTCCTTTCAGTTGTCGTTATCCGTCCATCTGTACCGCAGAGGATCGAGTTGTCCTGAATCTGTTACGCAGCAAGCGATTCGTCCGCTCGCGCTGCGCCCGTCCATTCCCGCCAAGCCACCGTCCACATCGTCGAGAAGTAGGCCGTCACGGCACCCTGGAGAAGCACCAGGACAGGCCAGAAGAGGCAGCACAGCGCCAGGCAGATGCCCGGCACAATCAAAAGGATGAACATGACAAGGGTCACCGCGACCTGAATCAGGAACAGAACCAGTGCCGAGCCCAAATTGTCGATCAGAACCTGGATGCCGCGACGGTAGGCGTCCAGCACCCCGAGTCCTTCGAGCATACAGGCCCGGTTGGCCAAGGCACGCAGAAGCTCTAACACCAGGACCAAAGGCACGGCCAGGCAGGCCAGCATGGCTAGAATCACGGCCACGTTACGTACGGCTGGCATGCCTAGTCGTGTGGAGGCATCGCTCATGTAAACCCAAAAGCCCATTCCACCCATCAATAAAAGCACCAGACCCGGGATGGCTGGGAGGACACCGATGCCCAGCAACGTCCAGCCCCGCTTCCAGCCGGCGCTCCAGGCCTGGGAGAAGCTGGTGCTTCGTCCGCTGTCGCCTGCAGCAGCCCCAGCGATGAGCCCGCCACGGGCAAGGGCCGAGACTACCCACAGCACCAAGGCGACGATCACCCCCATTCCGGCGAGAAACAGGAGTAGCCAGATGGGGAGCACCGGACTGTCCCACATGCCGGTACCTGAAAGGGACTCCGGCAGGGGCACCCCAAACTCGGTGTTTGCTGTATCACCGGTAAACTGAAGATTGGTGCCGCCTGACGTGCTGCTGCCCAGACTACTGCCCAGGGCAACCAAAACGCCCAAAATGATCAGAAACTTGTGCCGCCAAATGATGTCCCATGCTCGATGTAGTATCTTGCTATAATCCATTGTTATGTGCCTTTCTGTTCTACTGTCGCACTATCCGTACACAATTCTGTCTCTAAGGCTGTCGGCCTCTCGTCGTCTGCCTGCTACTCCAGCGACCAGGCGAGCTCAAACCTGCCCCCGGCATTGTCGCCCTCGATGGCGATCGTATGCGGACCCCGCTGCCCAATGGCGATTTCCACCCTGTCCTCGCCATCCTCCGCAAGCGTTACGCTCCACAGAGGCCCACCCTCCGGGCGGATGATCTCGATATTCAGACTCCCCTTGTCCACCTTGACTTGGTAGTCCAGGACGAGGGTCTGCCCGGCATCGGCCCGGACTGTGGTTTCTTTGGTGCCAGTGAAGGTCTGGTAGCTGGCTTCCCAACGGCCAGGCAAATGGGTTTCCAGCATGCCAATTTCATAACTATTCTGGTCACAGGCAGCCAACAAACCGCCAAGTACGAGAGCTACCGCTAGCCAAATCGTTATCCTTCTCAGATTCATCTGTCCTCCTTCAATTCACAATCTCTTTTCTGTCGGGAGCGCTGCGCCCTCTACTCTTCTTTGCTTTCCTCACTACCTATACCCTACCAAACACAGCCAAGGGCTGGATCAGCCATCTGTAGAGTTGTGCCCCTGGTCAGGTAGACGGTCTTTTGCCTGGTCACCTGACCAGGTGTGACTTGCCCCAGATTGTCCAGGATGTCCAGGATACCGGACAACGCTCATTATCCTTGCAACCGCAAGGGATCGCGTACGACCCGATATATCGTGGTGACAAGATCGGCCTATCTTGCGCAAGCAAAAAGAGCCCGGCACAACAACCGGGCCCTTTCTACAGACATCTCTCACTAGGTATAGAACCTAACGCTACCGTTCTTCCAGCACCATCATCACCGGGCCATCAGGTCGGAGTGTACCCGACCACTGGGACTTGATCTCTTGTCCGGGCACCAGCCGGGGCCGGTAGCGCTGCCCAACCTCAGCCAGCACCAGGGCCCCTTCGAGAAGAGCGAAATGTTTGCCCAGACATATCCGCGGTCCAGCGCCAAAAGGATAATATGCGTAACGCGGCCGGGCCTCGACCTGTTCCGGGGCAAAGTGATCGGGGTAGAACTCTAGGGGTCGCTCCCAAAAATCGGGATGGCGGTGCGTCATATATGGCCCCACGGTTATGATAGTCCCTGCGGGAACCTCGTAGCCGTCTATTGTGTCATCCGCCACCGCGTCGCGGGCCATGATGGCCACCGGTGAGTAGAGACGTAGCGTTTCATCCATGACCATGCGCGTGTAACTCAGCCCCTCAACGTCGTCCACCCCGGGGGAGCGTCCCCCGAGTTTTTCCTCCAGTTCGGTATGGA
>JASFOV010000424.1:0-4646 GCA_050116355.1 Anaerolineae bacterium | reverse complement strand
GTTCAGATCGGTCATAGCCTCCAGACGGAGGATCTGGTGCGCCAGCTCCTCGATGGCGCTTGCGCCCTGCTGGTAGGCTGCACCTGAATGGGAGGCTATACCTTGAATCTCCAGGTCGAAACGACCCACGCCTTTGCGCCAGACGACCAGGGCATCCTCCCGGGAGGGTTCGAGGACCAACGCCGCTTCACTGCGCTTTGCTTCCTCTTCGATCAGGGGACGCGACGTAAGGCTGCCCACTTCTTCGTCCGAGTTAAAGAGGAACACCAACTTGTGCGCGGGAGACAGTCCCAGTTCATGCAGGGCTGTCACCGCGTACAGGGCGACCACCAATCCACCCTTCATGTCAAAGATACCGGGGCCGGTGGCTCTGTTGCCTTGCACTCGAAAGGGACGCCTTGCCGTCTCACCCAACGGCCACACTGTGTCCATGTGACCTATCAAGAGGATCTGGCCCTCTCCGTCACCCCACGTCACGCGCAGGTGATCGCCAAAGGCAGCCTGCGGCAAGCGCTCAACTGTAGCCCCCAGCGGCCGAAAGGCTTCGGTCAACCACTCCCCTACCGCGTTCACACTATCGCGCTCGTTGGTGGGTGACTCGATCATCACCAACTGTTCTAGCGCTTGTGTCATAGCTTCCTGTTGGGTTTCCAAGTAGCTCAACACCTGGCTCATCTACTACCTCCGCGCAAGGCTCAGATTCTGTTGGAAAAAGGCGGGGAAGTGAGCATACCCCTACAAGCGGCAGACGCACAACGGATATACAGGACCCCCTCGCTATAACCTCGAGAGAGGCGACTCACACGTTCCCCCTGGCACCAGCCCTTGGCCTTAGGCGCCCGTAGGCAGATCCAGGAACACTGTCTCCAGACCAAACTGGTCGACCAGGTGCTGGGCCAGTGCCTTCAGACCCGCCGTCTCGGTGGCGTAGTGACCGCCAAAGACAACATTCAGGCCCAGTTCTTGGGCCTGGTGATAGTGACTGTGACTCATCTCACCGGTCAGATAGACATCGACTTCGGCCTCTGCTGCCTGCTCTAACAGAAAGGCGGCGCCACCGGACACAATTCCGACCCGTTGGACGTCCCGCGGACCAAAGGGCCAGACTTTGACGGTTGGTTCCCCGAGCAAGTCCTCAACATGGGCCACAAACTGGTCCAGGGTCTGGGTCTTGGGCAGCCGCCCGGCGACGCCGGCCGGTTCACCTTTGTATTCGCCAAAATCACCGGTCTCTTTCAGGTTGAGCCAGCGGGCTAGGGTGGCATTGTTGCCAATGGTCGTGTGAAAGTCGAGGGGCAAGTGTGCGGCGTAGAGGGAAAGATCGGCCGCGACCAATTGGGCCACGCGCTGGCGATGGATACCTGTAAGCAGGACCGGCTCTCCCCAGAAGAGGCCGTGATGGACAACGAGCATCTGCGCGCCAGCGGCCTGTGCCCCTTCAAAGGCCGCCAGGCTGGCATCAACCGCAAAGGCCACCTGAGTCACTTGATCGGCGCCTTCAACCTGCAGGCCATTGTTCGAGCGATCCTGGATCGTCTTGACCTGAAGGTATTCGTCCAAGTAGGAAACCAGTTCATCGCGTTTCATTTGTCGCCCTCCCCAGGGTCAGAGTTGCAGCCGGCACCTATGACCCGCCTCCTGCCCCGCTAGTATAGCATCTTTTGGTGGGCGAAGCAAAACCGATCCGCATGCTCCGGCCGAGTGAAGTGCTGGGCGGACAGTCACTGCTGTTGGCTAGTATGGCCAGCATCCGGTCTACCAAATATGATCGGATAGGATGCAAAATCGCTGGGACCATCGCCTTGAGAAGGAGCCCAGTAGCCGTCTCGCACTTGAAAAAGGGGGAAATCAATTCTTATGTCTGGCGGTAAAGTGAACCCTGCAGTGGCGTCGAAGCGCCTACGGCAGCGGCGTAACGGTCACCATCTCCTCGATGATGGTGGAAAAGGTATTGCCAACGGCCGGCCCCATGAGCGTAAGTCCAGCCACAAGGGCAAAGAGGCAGATACAGCAAAGGACGATCAGGGCCAGGATCACAACCAAGGCGATCAGCCAGCCATTGAGGGGCTTTTTGGGCTCGGGCTGGGGATACCCGTCCTCCGGAAAAGTCCGATCGGGTGAAGGATCTGTCATGCATACACTCCTGGGCCAGCCCTCAGAATTCCCATGCCTTTTCTCGACGACGCCGGCGCCAGCGGATAAACAGCAAGACGATCAGCAATAGCAGCAAAAAGACCAATACAGGCACGAGGATGGCCAAGATGGTCATGAGTAGAGCGAGAATATCTTCCAACACACTGACGACCGGGTTCATGGTACCCGCCGTCGTTCCGGTAATGATGGGCCGGGCGGTAGCTTTGGCAGCGTGTACACCGCCCGCCACCAGCAAACCACAGATGAGGCCCAGAACCGGATGCAGCTCACTGATGGCTCCTCCACTGGAGGCAAAGAGTACCGCGCCGGCTACAGGCCGGACAAAGGTCTGAATGCCATCGTTGATCGAATCCAGAGCGGGAATCTTGTCCACGAATAGTTCGATCAGAAGGAGGACCGCCAGCACCCCGATGACCCACCAGCTTTCCAGAGCATCCCAGGGTGTCTTCAGGGTGATGAGATCGGTGAAGCGGGCCAGCAACGCCACGACCAACAAGGGCAAATAGGCGTTCAGGCCCGCTGCCGAAGACAGCCCAAAGGCGGTAAATATGTTAAGTAGACCTTCCATCAAATCCGACTCTCAGATGGAACGGGACGCCAGCTAGTAGCCACCGCTGGCGCCAACCAGTCCGAAGAAGAAGCACATCCCGACGGCACCGAGGCACAACAGCACAACGCTCAGGCCGACCATGATCCAGCCCAGCACCAGTCCGGCGACGGCGAGCCCCTCACCCTCCACTTCGTCAGGGCGCTGTCGGATTTCATTGCGGGCCATGTAGCCAAAAATGATGGCCAGGATGCTGCCGATAACGGGCAATAGCGTCCATCCAGCAATCCCCATCACCAACGAGGCGATGGCTAGGCCACTGGTGTGCACCACTGAAGGTACGGGCTGCGGCCGCGGCGCCGGCGGCGATAGAGGAGGTGCTGGTGCCGGAGGCGCGGGCTCGCCCTCGTTCTCGAGTACAAGCTCCTCGACCTCATCAGGCGCCGCTTCTACTTCTTCCACAACCGGTTCGGCGGCTTCAGCGCTCTCGGCTTGCTCGATGAGTGCTTGCTCCTCATCCAAGGCGGCACCACAATTGCCACAAAATACGGCTTCATCCTCGTTGGGAGCGCCACACATCGGACAGAACATTGCGTACTCTCCTTTGGCGACCTTTCTGATCGCAATGCGGCGGCCCGTAGGGGCCGCCGCACATGTGCATTCGTCTATTCGCTTTCTACGTCTACCACATCCACCACGGCAGGGGCCGTCTGGCCGGTCGCCTCTAGATAGGCCTGGCCGTACAGGTTGCCGATCACCATAATGGAATAAGGATAGGTAACCAGGACGCCTACGCCACATACCAGGGAACCCAAGCCACCAATAATCTGCGCCACCCAGGTCATCAAGAAGGTGAGCAGATAGGTGGACAGGTTGTCGCGCACCAGGGCAAAGACCTCGCCAAAGCGGAAGGCAGCACCCATGTCATCCTTGGCGACAAAGTGGCCCACAGCCGCCGGCATCACGATGGACAGCACGATGGCCCACAGGAAGTTGAAGCAACCCAGCAGGAAGCCAAAGAAACCGCTCGCACCTTCCGCGTTCTCGGCCAGCATGCCCGTGGGGATGCTCAAACACAAGCTGACAACGATGATGGGCAGGGCATAGACGATGCCGATGACCCAGACCTTCAGACCGTCGGCGAACAACTGTCCCCAATCGTCCCAGTCCGGCAAGGCATCGGGGTCACCCTGAATGACACGGCGAGTGACCTCCACCGAGTAGCCGCCCAGCAATAGTGCGGCTAGAATGAGGGGGATGGCCAGGACCCACGAGAAGGCCACACCAAGCAGCAGGATAGCCGCGGCCAGGAGCACCTTTGTGATCCATTGATCATCCTCAAAGACGAAGGCAAACGCTTTTCCAAAATCCATTTTTCCCTCCTTGATTTGGTTACCTTTCCATTATACCAGAAGACGAGTTTTCTGGCAATCACCATACTCTACGAAAGAAGTCGCGTAGGGTTTCAGTTTTTCTTCAGACTTTGACAGCTGGATCGAACAGCCGGGCAAACTCATCGAGGGCAAAACGATCGGTCATCCCGGCCACATAGTCACACACCAGTCGATGCAGAGGCTCTTGGGATGCAGCGATCCGGGTTTGGACACTGTCGGGCAGTTGGCCCGGTTCTTCAATATAGGCCGAAAACAGAGCCTCAAGCACGCGCCGGGCTTTGGCCGTCATACGTACCAACCGCCAATGATGATACAGATTCTGGTACAGGAACGCCTTGAGTTCCTTGTGATGGGCATCCGCCTCCTCAGAAAAGCCAATCACGGTCTGCCGCCTGGCCCGCAGTTTGTCCACCGAGTCGATCCCATCCACTTCCAGACGACCAACGGTTGTCTGGACCGTGTCTGTGACCCCCCAGCCGATGAGCGCTCGGATGATCCGGTGACGCTCAAGTTGGGGTAGATCGGCACAGGGATCGATGCCGATGGATTCC
>JASFOV010000423.1:0-4650 GCA_050116355.1 Anaerolineae bacterium | reverse complement strand
CAAGCTGTTTGGCTATGCGGCCGAGCCGATCCTGAAACGTTTGGAGAAGAAGGGCGGAGAGGCGGTGGCGGCGCCGGAGGGATTCTACGTCGGCGAGACGGAAGGTCCGTTGCTGGAAGGAGAGCTGGAACGGGCCGCGGCCTGGGCCGAGCAGGTCCAGGTAACATAGCCGGATTAGGACCCGGCCTAGAAATCGAAGACGCTCTCCGCCCCCAGGTTCTGGCCGCCCAGGAAGCGCCACAGCGCCGCCACGTCGGGTGGGATGAATGAGATCCTCGGTGCCGGGCGGACCGCCACCGGGGGCCGCCTACAGGCCTGCACCCCACCCGGTGTGGGTGGGGTGCAGGGGGTGCCCTGGCAGCTCAATGAGTCAGCGCCCCAGCCTGATGCTGGGGCTGATTGCAATGCGATGGCTCCCCGTGTTTCGGGAAGATCGCACTGCGCGCTACGGTAGATTCTTGACCATTTCTCCGAACTGCTCCGCAGTGAAGGCCTTCATAGTTGTGGTTCGAACATAGCCATCTGCCCCCAGGCCCAAGAGGTAGGTAGCTGCCACCTCATCGCTCGGCGCCTCGGCAATGGCCACGTAGTCGTACTCGCCCATGACCAAGTAGAAGGCCAGTAGCTTGCCACCCACGGCCTCCATGGCTTTGACTGCCGCCTCAACACGACCTGGAGCGTTCTTTATGTCCTTGATGCCCTTCTCGGTCACACTCATCATGCTGATATAGATGCCCATCTATCACCCTCCTTATGGTCCTCCTTGGCCAGTCCACCCCCTGCCAACACAGAAACGCCCGCCACCCTGGTAGTGAACGAGCATTTTTGCCAATGTGGATCCCAAGCAACTGGTCACGCCTGGGTACCGCTTCGGTTTTCAATGAAATCAGCCAAGCATGAGGAGCAACGATCGGTTCGGGCACCTCCATTATATCATGCTCGGCGACAAAGTCAATAGTGTGATGTTGCTGCCTCGTGCAAGCGTCCGGTCGCACCTGGGGCTGCTCCCGCTTCAAGTACCTTCCAGCTGAATGTGTCAATTTCGCAAACTTGACGGAATTCTATTTTTATGATACAATTGTTTAAATTCTGAGTTTTAGAACCGGGCGTAGATAGTGACCCGCCCAGGGCAGAGTGCAGTGTATAACGAACAACAAAGCGCCACCCTACCGCATCCGGCAACACCCTTGGTCGGGCGGGCCGATGATCTGAAGGCCATCGTCGCCCAGCTAGCCGACCCAGGCTGCCGGCTGCTGACCCTGACCGGTCCGGCGGGGATCGGCAAAACGCGCCTGGCATTGCAGGCAGCCCGGACCCCACCGGCTACGTTTGGTGAAGGAGCGTGTCTGGTGGAATTGGACGGCCTCCAGGACCCGTCCCTTGTTCCCGGAGCCGTGGTCTCGGCTTTGGGACTGTCCGACCCCGGCGACCGCCCAGCGACGGATCTGTTGGCCGCGCATCTGACCGGTCGGCGCTTGCTGCTGATACTGGACAACTGTGAACACCTGCGGGCTGCCTGCGCCGAGCTGGCACACGCCTTGCTGGCCAGCTGCCGGGCGCTCTGCATCCTGGCCACCAGTACCGAACCGCTCCACGTCAGCGGTGAGGTAATCCGGGCCGTCGGTCCGCTGTCCCTTCCCCATCGCACAGAGACAGATGCGGATGACCTGCAGCGCTCGGAGGCGGTCCAGCTGTTCGTCGACCGGGCCCAGCGGGCGCTGCCCTCGTTTGTCCTCACCGCGCAAAATGCCGTCGCCGTCGCCCGCATCTGCCAGCGTCTGGAGGGATTGCCGCTGGCCCTGGAACTGGCCGCAGCGCGGATCAAGGTCCTGTCCGCAGCCCAGATCGCCGATCGCTTGGACGACAGTTTCCAGATGCTGTCGGACAGCCGCGCCGCCACGCCGGCGAGACACCGCTCCTTGCGGGCCGCGTTGGACTGGAGCCACGATCTGCTCTCAGGGCCGGAGCGGACGCTGTTCCGCCGGCTGGGGGTCTTTGCCGGGAGCTTTGATCTGGAGGCGATCGAAGCGATATGTCCAGGCCATGGCCTGGACCAAGCGATGATCTTGGACCTGGTGACCGGGCTGGCCGACCGCTCTCTGCTGCAGGTGGTGCGGGTTGCAGGTTTACCGCGGCGGTTCCGGCTACTGGTGCCGGTGCGGCATTACAGCCGGGCCAAGTTGCGGGCCGCCAGGGAGGCCGGATGGGTCAGAGGCCGTCATCTGGACTGGTACGTGGCGCTGGCTGAACAACTGGAGCCGGTGATCTGGGGGGCGGCCAGCGCCCCTTTGATGCGCCAGTTGGAAGGGGAGCAGGACAACATGCGCGCCGCGCTGCAATGGTCCTATGAGCAGAGCCGGATCGAGGAGAACCTACGTCTGGTCGCCGCCCTGGGCTGGTTCTGGTACGTGCGCGCTCGCTTGCGAGAGGGCATGCACTGGCTAGACCGGGCACTGGCAGCCAGCGAGGGGACCTCGAGCCTGGCCCGGGCGCGGGTGATGGATGTTGCCGGCGCGTTGGCCGTTCATCGCTGTGAGTACGAGCAGGCGGAGGCTTACGTCCTGCAGAGCATCGCGCTGGCCCGCGAGCAACAGAGCTCTGGCCTCGTCGCCTGGGGGCTGCTCTCGCTGGGCAGACTCGAACTGTACGATGGCGAGTACCAGCAAGCCGACCAACATCTGGCCGAAAGCCTGGCGCTGTTCCAGAGCGAGGGTGAAGACATTGGTATGGCCAGCGCGTTTTTGTACCAGGGCATCACGGCCTGTCACCAGGGCAACTATGAGCGCGCCGGCACGCTGCTGGCCAGGTGCCGCCCGGCCCTGGAGGCGGCGGGCGACACGATCGCCCTGGCCCGGATTTTGCACGGCCTGGGTACGGCAGCCCGGCACAAGAAGGAGCTCCAGACAGCGCGCAGCCACTTTGCGGAGATGCTGAAGCTGGCCATGGAACAGGGAGCGCGGTTGGAGATCGCGCAGAGCCTGGAGGCACTGGCGGGACTGGCTTGCGACCGGGGACGCATGCAGCCCGCCGTGCGTCTCTTCGCCGCCGCTGACCGGCTCCTGGACACCATTGGCACTCACCTGCCGGTAGGACTCTTGCTGGGACACGACCAAGATGTGCAGGTCGCCCGGGCCGCATTGGGCCCAGAGGAGTCTGCGACCGAGTGGGCGACCGGCCAGGACATGACGTTGGACGAGGCAGAAAGGCTGGCCCTGACCGCCACAGAACCCCACTCAGGGGAGCTGACGCCGCTGCAAGCCGAGAAGCAGCAGTACGGGGGCCTGACCCGCCGCGAGCGGCAGGTAGCCGCCCTGGTGGCCAAAGGTGATAGCAATGCACAGATTGCGGACGAGTTGGTTGTGACCGTGCGCACCGTGGAAACCCATATGACCCACATTTTGGGGAAGCTGGGCTTCCGGTCGCGAACCGAGGTGGCAGGCTGGGCCATCGCCCACAAGCTGGCTCTGCCGCCAAAGACCCTGGATGAAAAGATGCGGCCGGAGTGAAAAGATCGTGGGTGTCCACGATGAAAAATCTGATATTTATGCTATACTTATCGTATCAACAAGTAGGGACCCGTGTCCAGCCGGGCTGGATACATTCTAGAGTAGGTACGATGAGAGGAGAAGCAAACATGTCTGCATATGTCGTGCACCGACCGTCTTTTGCCCGCGAGTTGGGGCTGTTGCTGGTGGCCCTGCTGCTTCTGGCCGCACCGAGTTTTGTGCTGGCCGCTGACGCCTTTGATGTAGCGGCCGGGGTGGACGCGGCATCGGCCCGCTACCAGGCAATGGGCCAATTCTATGTCGCGAGAGCCGAGCGGGCCGCGGATGCCAGTTCGGCTCGCTACCAGGCGCAGGCCGATGCCTATGATCCAGCCGGGGCGGCCAGTGGGGCGCGTTGGGCAGCGCTGGGCGCGTACTGGAGCGGCAGCACCGCCGGTTCAGAGGCCGACGCGGCGCGATATCGCGCCATGGGCCAGTTCTACGCTGAGAAAGCGGAAGCCGCAGCCGCCGCTAGCTCGGCCCGCTACAATGCCCTGGGCGCTCACTATGCCCAGCGAGCGGAGGCCGCGGCCAGTGCCAGCTCGGCGCGCTACAGCGCAATGGGCGCGTACTATGCCGCCTGCGAGGAGGACGCGCAGCTGGTCTGCTACGTACCGAGCCGCTCAGGCCAATAGCTTGCAACCTCCCCGCGATTGCGGGGAGGGCTTGTACAAGAGAAAGCCGGCCCGATGGCCATGATCGGGCCGGTTGTTATGTCATGTAAGTCAGGGGCAGAAGTGCGCCCCTGCTCCCCTGGACGGGCGACGTATCCCGCGCAGCCCGCAGGTCACCGGTGCTCCCGTTTCCGAGAACTGCCGACCTCCACGCTGGGCCGGTTCGAGCTACGAACCCCACCGTCCCTACTCAACTTCCGAGCCTCGCGCAGTTGCACTTGCCCCGTATTGACGCCGGGAGAGAAACATGGCGGCCACGGTCAGGACCAGGGGCAAGCCGACGAACAGGGCCAAGTGAATGCCCTGCAGCGGCACGCCGTCGAGGATATCCAACTCGGTCGGCGGGAGGTTGAGCAACGCGAGCAATTGGGCCCAGGAGGTACCGGCCAGCGTCCAGGTCGAAGAAAGGAGCAATAGGACGAGCCCCAGCA
>JASFOV010000422.1:0-4652 GCA_050116355.1 Anaerolineae bacterium | reverse complement strand
GAATGGCCACGCTCAACGCGTTGGCCGTATCCTCCGGCTTGGAAATGTCGATCGTCACGTTCGGATGCATTTCAGTGTAGCCATCCAACGCTTCCTGAATCGCATTCACATAGTCCCCACTCCACTGGTGCCAGATCGATATCGTCACCGGCTCCTCAGAAGGCGCCGCCGGCTCTTCCGTCGGCTGGGCCTCTTCCCCGGCGCTGGTGGGCTCCGGCTGAGGGGCCTCCGTCGGCTCTTCGGTAGCGCCGCAGGCGGCGAGGAGCATGCTCAACACCACCAACACGGCGATCCATGCAAACCATGACTTTTTCATTTCTCTCCTCCACATTTCTGGATTTCTTTCCTTCTCAAATCTCCTCGTTGCTGCAACAGCATGCGCCGTAGTCGACCATAATCTCTAAAGCTTCGCACCACCTCCTCTTTTCTACTGAGGTCCATATGACGGGCTGCCAGAATTGGCTTTCCGATGTAGTGTACGATGTGGTCCCAGGACCTGTTCGTAAGGGCGACCGGTCTCGTTAAGCCTAATCTTCCTGTTAAGGTTCTGTATTCATCCCAGAGCTCGTGCCTGAGTACATATATTCTAGGACATGTGAACTGCGAACATTATACCACATTTCTACACCCTGGCAATTCCACCAATTGATGGTGGCACTATGCTCTGGGGAGGAGGGCGGTCAATTTGCGTTCGACGCCGTCTTGGGGTATTATTGCAGGACGTTGGAGATCAGACGAGAGGCAAGAATGGAGAAACCATATCCCCAGATTACCCTGTACATCCGGCCTTGGTGCGGCAGTGTGATGCGCGCTAAGCGATGGTTGGACCAACGGGGTATCCCCTACGAGGAGATCGACATTACGCGAGATCAACAGGCGGCGCGCCACGTTGAAGAGCTGAACGGCGGCAACCAGTCGGTGCCGACCATCCTGTTTGACGGCGAGCATGTTGCGACCGAGCCCAGCACCGCTGAACTGGAGCGACTACTAGGATTCCAGTAGCGGGCACTTCCACAATGAGTGAAGATACTCAAGGACTTGGCCTTGTTCGTCGTGTCTTCCACGGGGCTGGGGTGTTTCTTCTAATGCATCGTGACCTGACATACACACAACACTCTCCAGGAGAGTAGGAGGAAAGGAGCCATGAAAATTGCAGTAGACGCCATGGGCGGCGATCGCGCCCCAGACGTCGCCGTGAATGGGGCAGTGCAAGCCGCTCGCGAGTTTGGTCTGGAGATCATCCTCGTGGGTAGACAACCCACCATTCAAGCCGAGCTGGCCAAATACGATACAGAAGGACTATCGCTGTCACTGCACCATGCCAGCCAGGTGATCGAGATGGATGAACACAATCCAGCAGCGGCCATCAAAGCGGCCCGTGATTGCTCTTTGGTTGTCGGTATGGAAATGGTCAAACGCCACGAAGCGGATGCCTTTTACACGGCCGGCCATTCGGGCGCAGCCCTGGCCGCTGCCTTATTCCGGATAGGCCGCATCCGGGGGATCAAGCGCCCAGCCCTGTCGACCATTTTCCCCAACAACAGCCCGCAGGGATTCTGTTTTCTGCTTGACATCGGCGCCAATGCCGATTGCAAGCCAGAGTATCTTCTTCAATTTGCCATCATGGGTTCGGCCTATGCTGAACGGGTCATGGGCATCCCCAACCCGCGGGTGGCGATCGTATCCAATGGCGAGGAGGAGGGCAAAGGCAACCAGTTGGTCCAAGAGACGGTGCCATTGCTCAAGGCCAGTACGCTCAACTTTGTGGGCAATGCGGAGGGGAAGGATCTGGCCCGCGGGATTGCTGACGTGATCGTCACCGATGGTTTTACCGGAAACGTGATCATCAAACTCACCGAGGGTGTGGCGCGCTTTATCAAGGACATGATCCGCGAAGAGATCACGAGTCACAACCTAACCAAGGTGGGCGGCCTTTTGGCCAAGCCGGCCTTTGACGCTGTGGGGCGCCGGACCGATTACCGGGAATATGGCGGTGCGCCACTGTTGGGGGTAGACGGCGTGGTCATCGTCGGACATGGGCGTTCGGACGATCTGGCCATCCGGAACGGCATCCGCATGGCAGCCCAGACGGTGGAAAACGGTGTGCTAGAAGCGATAAAACAGGGGATCGCCGGCTACAAGCGATAGAGGCGATGCCCTTGGCCAAAGGAGAGCAGATGAGAAAGAGGGACATAACGCAGCGGGTAGTGATAACCGGTATGGGTGGTGTCACACCCTTGGGCCTTACGGTAGACGAAACTTGGGCGGGCCTAGTGGCTGGCCGCTCGGGGATCACAGAGATTACCCAGTTTGATGCCAGTCAGATGCCGATCCGCATTGCCGGCGAGGTCAAGAACTTTGATGCCCGTGACTATATTCCTTTCAAGGAAGCACGACGCATGGCCCGTGTGTCGCACCTGGCCATGGCAGCGGCTCTACAAGCCATGGAGGATGCCGGGCTGGGCGACGAGGTGCCCGAGCCAGAACGTGCTGGTGTAATCATGGGCACCGGCGTCGGCGGACTGGACAAAGGGATTGGAGCCTGGGACACCTATCTGGAAAGGGGCCTGCGCCGTGTAAATCCCTTTGATGCGGTATCCATGCTGTGCAATATGCCGGCCCACCATCTGGCCCTGCGCTTTCAGTGCCAGGCATACAACAATACTACGGTCACTGCCTGTGCGGCAGGCAGCCAGGCCCTCGGTGATGCCGCCGAAGTGATCCGACGTGGTGCGACGGATCTAATGCTGGCGGGCGGCACCGAAGGCATGGTCCACGAGATGATCGTCGGCGCTTTCACCGTCATGCGCGTACTGGCTGCTGACAATGACAACCCTGCACAGGCCTGCAAACCCTTCGACGCCCGGCGGGACGGATTTGTAACCGCTGAGGGGGCGATGGTGATGGTGCTGGAACGCTTGGACAAAGCATTGGACCGGGGAGCGCGCATCTATGCCGAAGTGCTAGGCTATGCGGCCAACTCGGATGCTTACCACGCTGCCATCCCCGATCCCGAGGGCGTCGGGGCATATCGCGTGATGAAGTGGGCGCTGGAGAATGCCGGCGTCGCTCCGTCTGAGATTGACTATATCAACGCCCACGGTCCAGGAACGGTGGTCGGCGATCCCATCGAGACCAAGGCTATTAAGGACCTGTTCGGCGACTATGCTTACAAGATCCCGATCAGCTCAACCAAATCGATGGTGGGCCACCCGCTAGGTTCGGCCGGTACCATCGAAGCCATGGCCTGTGTAAAATCAATCAACGAAAACATCATTCATCCCACCATCAACTATGCCGAACCCGATCCCGAGTGCGATCTGGACTATGTACCCAATGTGGCGCGCAAGGCCGAGGTACGGACCACATCCTCCAACTCGTTTGGGTTGGGGGGGCAGAATGCTTGCCTGGTGCTGCGCCAGTTCGAGGAGTGAGCGGAGCGGGGCATCCCTCGTTTTGATGGAGTGGCAAGAGGAGGGCGACAGGGCAGACGGTTCTCAAGACAGGCTATTCAGAGGGGCAGCGGAGACATTATGCAGATTATTTCCAATGAACGACGGATCGCCAGGGGGGCGCGCATAGGCAAGATCGCGACCCTTGTGGGACTGGGCTTCTTGGTGGCCGGCCTGATCGCATCTTTGCTTCTGCAGCAGATGACCATGATCTGGGTATCGTTAGGTTGTTTGCTGGTTGGCCTACTGGTATCGAGTATAGGAACGATGAACATGAATCGTTGGGTCCGCGAACCCCGCGCCGACCAAGCCTTGGAACAGGGGCTGAAAGGGTTCGACGACAAATACCGGCTGTACAACTATTGGCTGCCCGCGCCACACGTACTGGTGGGGCCGTTGGGGCTGTGGGTGCTCACGGCAATGGGACAAGATGGCGCCATCCGCTATGAAGACGGCAAGTTTCACCGGAATTTCAGCCTGGGACGCCTGCTACGCTTCATGGCCGAGGAGGGAATGGGCAAGCCTCTGTCGGAAGCAGAAGCACAAGTCGCCGCCCTGGAGAGCTTTTTGGAAGAGCACGACGCCTGGGACGGTGTCGATATTCAGAACGCCGTGGTATTCTACAATCCCAATGCAGAGATCACCGTGTCCGACCCACCGCAGCCCATCGTACCACCCAAAATGCTAAAAAAGGTAATCCGCAAACAGCAAGATGCCAGGCTAACGAAGGAGCAATACGAAACACTGGTTGCTCTGTTCGATGGTACGATCAGATAAAGGTCAGACAATAAGAAGCGGGCCGGGGACCAAT
The DNA here is from genome assembly GCA_050116355.1 of Anaerolineae bacterium. Classification (GTDB taxonomy): domain Bacteria; phylum Chloroflexota; class Anaerolineae; order JAAYZQ01; family JAAYZQ01; genus JASFOV01. The sequence goes on along the minus strand of JASFOV010000422.1, from coordinate 389 downwards.
CCCCGGCCCTTTTTACTTCCAGACTAGAACAGATCTTCGTCGCGCATCGCACTCCAACCCATAAAGTCGCCAGTGTGCGCCGTGCCGTAGCGGGCATGCATTTCTTCCACTGCCTTCCGGACCTCGCGAGCGACCGCTTGGCGCCGCTCGCTGGCCCGCTGGGCATCCAGCAACCGGTTGAGAGCAAATACGTAGGCCTTGGCACTGGCAACCAAGATGTCCGTATCGGCGCCACGGCCCAGAAATGCCCGCTTGCGTACGGCCTCGCCAATCTGGACCTCACCTTGGATGCGAACCGATACCTTGCCCAAGGCGTCAACGCCTTCGGTCATGGCCTGCACCGAGTACTCGAGCAACTCATTGGGTGCCTGAACAAGGCTGTCGATGGC
>JASFOV010000421.1:0-4653 GCA_050116355.1 Anaerolineae bacterium | reverse complement strand
ACCGATCGCGATCGGTCGGTCGAGGCCGTGGGTAATCTCTGTGTGGCCACCACACAGAGCGATGCCCAACTCCTCACACGCCTCGTGAACCTGGGCAAAAATCTGCTCCACCAAACTCGTGCTGGTTTTTCTCTCCGGAAGGAGCAGCGTCAGCAACATCCAACGGGGCTTGGCGCCAGTAGTGGCCAAGTCATTGGCATTGATATGCACAACGTACCAGCCGATTTCGTCCGTGGCAAAGGTGATCGGGTCGGACTTGACCACCAAATAGCGCTGCCCCATATCCAGCACAGCTGCGTCCTCACCGACCCGCGGGCCCACAACCAAGCGCTCGTCGTGACCTCCGTAGCGCGTAAGCAGCGCATCGAGCAGCTCCATGGGCAGCTTGCCAACTTCCAACATCCGGACCGTCACTCTCTCCTTCCTCCATCGCGGCACAGACAGAGGGCCTCCCCTCTGGGGAGGCCCTCCGGTGTTTGCGCCGTAGCTCACCCAATCAGGCGAGGTGATGCTACGGCGCTGCGCGTACTGCTATAGTCCATTTGCATCACCTCCCTATCATAAGATAGCAAAGTTGTGTAAAGCCGACTGTCCCGGCTCTAGATGGCCCTATTATCCCATAGGACGGCCTTTTTGTCAAACTGGCGAGTCTGTGCTAAACTATGTCGAGTACTCCGGGGATGCTCCATCCCGTCGTGGATGCGGAGAGTCAGGCGGCTCATCCAAGCCCAACCCCTGTCACCTCTTTGAGCTTGGCACGCAGATTTCGCAACACGAGGCCAAGCTCGACCGCAGCATACGGATGGAGGGCTTGATCGGTACCCCCGATGGAACACGAGCGCACTGACACCCTAAGGCCTTGCTCGACAAGATAGGCTCCACCGCAGCACGCTCGCGTCCCAGAAGGCAGAGGATTGCAAATGATGGCCAAAGAGAGCGTTCTGATCGTCGACGACAATGCGGAAATCGTGTCTGCGCTCTCCGACGTCCTGAGCACAAAGGGTTACTCCATCCTTACCGCCGACAACGGACGCACAGCACTAACCCTCACCGAGCGGGAGAATCCGGACCTCATTCTGCTGGATTGGAACCTGCCTGAACTGTCGGGGTATGAGGTGCTCGAGGCGCTGCGCGCCAAGGGCAACGACACCCCGGTCGTGCTGATGACCGTCTATGGCTCAGAAAGCGTCGCGGTGCAAGCGTTCCGCCTGGGCATCCGTGACTACATCCGCAAACCCTTGCGTGTCACGGAGATCCTCGATTCTGTCGAACGGGCCCTGACCGAAGAACGCTTGCGCCAGGAAAAGCTGCAAATCTCGAAACAACTCGAGACAGCCAACCAGCGCCTCGAGCAGCAGTTGATGGAACTGGCAACACTACAGGCCATTGGCCAGTCCGTCACCTCCATCCTCAGCCTAGACAAGGTACTGGCCCGGGTGGTCGAAGCGGCTTGTTACTTCAGCGACGCCCGGGAGGGAACCCTCCTCCTCCTGGACGAGGAAGCGGATGCGCTGACACTCCACTCACACCACAGCGTGGACCGGCCCCGGCCGTCCGACTTCCGCCTGAAATACAGCACCAGCCCCTTGCGCAAACCGCTCGAAACCGGCGAACCGCTCTTCCTCACCAGCAAATCGACCGGGTACTCGATCAAGCTGAAAACCGACTACTTGGTGCACTCCCTGCTCTACGTGCCGCTGTACATGGGCGAGCGTCCCCTGGGCCTGTTGGGGGTGACCGACAAACTGCAGGGCAAGGCATTCAACGAGGACGATGCCCGGCTGCTAACATCGCTGGGCAGCTATGCGGCCATCGCCATCGAAAATGCGAGGTTATACGAGTCGGAGAAGCAGCTGGCCAGGGCTTCTACGGTCAAACAGATGATCGTCACCCTCTCCCACTATATCATGAACCCCCTGACCGCCATCAACCTGAGTACCTACGAGTTGTCGGCCAAGAGCGAAAGCGGGCAGCTCTCTGCTGCGGATGGGTCTCTGAAGCGCAATCTGCAAATGATCGAGATGAACATCAAAGAGATCGTGGCCGTCATCGCCATCCTGCAGCAGCTTGCCTCACCCAAGAGCACCACGTACGTCGGCGACACCGAGATGATCGACATCGAGGAAGAGGTTCAGACGCGAGTGGAAAAGATCCGGGCCGAGTACCCGGAGCTGGAGACGATGCTCTCCGAGAGCAACAACTCATAATCGCTGGTAGCTGCGGGCCCGCCCCCCTCGATCCTCAAGGCCACGCTGGATAACCCGTTATCTCCCGGATCTCCTCGTACAGCGGCTGCAGTTGGGCATACATCCGTTTGTAGACGCGCGAGTACAATGCATTGTAGATAGCGTGAGCCTCCGGGTCCGGCTCAAACACCTCACCCAACCGCGTCATCTCCTCCACCGCCGTGTCAAACGTCGTGTGCAAGCCCAACCCAACCGCTGCATCGATCGCCGCCCCCAGGCCGGATGCCTCGTAGGTGTGCGGGCGCGCGGTAGGCAGGCCAAAGATGTCGGCCGTCAGCTGGAGTGCGGCATCGCTCTGCGAACCGCCGCCGGCGACGCGCAATTCGGTGATGTCGATATGGCTGCGCCGCTCCGTGCGCTCTTTGCCCTCGCGCAAGGCGTAGGCCACTCCCTCCAGAATGGCCCGGTACAAATGAGCGCGGCTGTGGACATCGCCAAAGCCGATGACCGCCCCCTTGGCCTCAGGGCCCGGCACCTTGATCCCCGGCGACCAATACGGTTGCAGGGTCAAGCCCATCGACCCCGGTGGCGATGCCGCCACCAGGTCGTCAAACAGATCCTCCGGCTCAACCCCCTGCTGGCGCGCCAAGCGTCGCTCGAGGTGGGCAAACTCTTTTTTGAACCAGTTTACCATCCAATAGCCGCGGTAGATCTGGATCTCCAGGCTGTAGCGACCCGGCACGGCCGACGGGTAGGGCGGGATGAGGGGTATCACCTCCACATATTTCTCATGGGTGGAGTTGATCGTCGCCGTCGTTCCATAACTCAGACACCCGATGTGCGGGTCCAAGCAGCCGGCACCAATTACCTCGCAGGCCTTGTCCGCCGCAGCCGCGACGAGGGGCAGTCCGGCCGGGATGCCCGTCTCCACAGCCGCTTGCGGGGTGATCTCGCCTAGAACCTCGGCCGGAGGTACCAGATCGGGCAGAAGCGAAGCCGGCATAGGCACCGCCTGCCACTTCCAATCGCGAGGAGAAGCCCAGTCCAATCCCTTGTAGTCGAAGGGCACATATCCAACTTGGCACCCCACCGAGTCTACAAAACGGCCCGCTAGACGGTGAGTGAGGTACCCGGACAGGAAGAGGTATTTGTGTGTCTTGTCCCAGATCCCGGGCTGGTGGGTGCGGATCCAATTGGCCTCCGCTTCCGCCTGGAGGTAGGCGACGGTTTCGGTCATGCCTACGAGGCGGAAGGCGGCTCCCCACAGGCCGCCCACTGGCTCGAGGTCTTCTGTGCGTCGTTGATCCAGCCAGACAATCGCAGGCCGCAACGCGTGCCCCTCCCGGTCCACATTGACCACCGTTGAGCGCTGCGTGGTCAGTGTGACGCCGGCAATGCGGTCTTGGCTAACCTCCGGCTCGTGCCAGAGCGCCTGGCACGCCTGACAGAGGGATGTCCAAAAGTACTCCGGATGCTGCTCGGCCCAACCCGGCTGTGGCGAGAAATAGGGATCCAACTCTACCTGAGACTTGGCAATCAAGGTCCCTTGGAGGTCGAATACCAAAGCACGCACACTCTGCGTGCCATTGTCAATGGCCAGGATGTGATCTCCGCCCATGCCTGCCTCCTGTCACCGGAACAGTATAGCCTGCATCCCGGCTGCCGTCAAGCACAAGGACGGACGGTTGGGCCTCGCCCCTTCCTGTAGCGCGCATAGACCACGGTCAGGAGCAGGGCAATCCCTGCCAACGCACCTGCCAGCGCCGATCGCTTGATGATCCTGCGCCGCCGTATGGGGCGGGCAGACCGGCGCCGTGAACGGGCCTCGACCAGCATCTTCCGCCAGTCCGAGACCACTGAACGGTCCGGCACACCATAAGACTCGCGCCAGAGGGTCAGATAAGCGGATTGCTCAGCGGCCCAGCGGGTATCACTCCACCTCAGCTCTGGCTGGCAGATGGCCCGGATGCGGGGCAACAGCGCGGCACCACCATACGGCAGCAAATGTCCTATCCGTACGCGGCGCAGCAGGAGGTCATCGAGATGGACGACGCCCTCGGCACGCGCCGCCCAGCGCAGTTCCGCCCAACAACTCTGTGTGCCGGGAATTTGCTCCAGTTCTCCGGGTTGGGCGGCCGCAACGAGCTGGGGCGCATCGGCGGCATAGCGCCCCAGAAGCCGGCGGCGCGAAGCTGTGTCCATCGACCCAGCGCCCGGCAGATCGACATCCACCGCATCCAGCACCGGAACCTGATCATCGAGAGCGGGCAGATCAGGGAATTGCTGCCGCACCGACTTGAGCGCATCCAGGGCGATCAGACGAAAGGTCGTCAGCTTGCCGCCCGTGACGGTGAGTAGCCCGCGTTCGTGCCAGACGATGTGATCCCGAGACTCTTTGGACGGCTCCGTCTCACCGGTGCCAATGACGGGCCGCACCCCCGCAAAAGTGGAGATGACATCATCCAGG
>JASFOV010000420.1:0-4656 GCA_050116355.1 Anaerolineae bacterium | reverse complement strand
GCTGCCGGTATCTACGGTCACCTGACCGTCATAGCAGTAGACCAGAGTGTCTTGTTTCTCATCCTGACACCAAGGCCCCGCTCCCCGGCAAAGGGTCAGGTTGAGATCGAAGGTATCCAAACGAGCGACCAAGATGGGGTGGAACGCGGTGGCAATCTGCCGGCCAACTGCTGGGAGACTGACCTTTTCCAGGCGTCCCTCGCCCTTGAGAGCAAACAGGCGACGATGGCCATTGCGCCGGTTGACCATCAGCCGTGGCTGGAGGAGCAGCACCAGGGAATGCAAAAGGGAGGAGGATCGATGAGCTACCCCTTTGGGCGCCACAGCCAACTCACCGGGCCGGAGAATGGCCGTGCCCCACTCGCTCTCCAGGCTGATCGTCCCGGTATGCACCAAGAACAATTCGTCCTGATCCAAATGACGGTGGCGAGGCATTGTCCCCTGGCAGAGATAGATGCTCAAGGTTAGATCGTCGATTTGGACCAAATCAATCATGGTGAACGGTTCGCTCAACCGTCCAGCATAATCGGATATACTCACGATTTCAAGCGGCTCAAGCTCTGCCACGTTCCCCACAACCTCATCCCTGAAGCGCCTTCGGATTCAAGACCTTAGGACAGCAACCAGAGTAGACTGCACTGCCTTGTGCGCAGAGGACCAGAACCCACGGTGTGCGTCCCGGTCAGCCCAAGCGGGCCGGAGTGATCTCTTTTTGGGCCTGATACTTGCCTTTTTTGTCGGCATAGGTCGACTCGCAGGGTTCATCACTCTGGAAAAAGATGACCTGGGCGATCCCCTCTCCCGCGTAGAGGCGTACCGGGCGCGGCCCGATGTTAGTTATGCACAGCGTCGGGTACCCCTTCCAACCGGGCTCAAACGGGGTGACGTTCACCAGAACGCCACAACGCGCATAACTGCTCTTGCCCGTGCAAAGCGTTAGCACGTCGGGAGGAATACAAAAGTACTCCACGGTCCGGCCCAGAACAAACATATTGGGCGGCAGATCGAGCGTTTCGCTTTGCAGAGGGGTGAATGATTGGTCCGACACGGCCTTGGGATCCAGAGGCCCGCCCTCCGGGACGGGCACTTTGAATTCCCCAGCTAGGCGGACATCATACCCGTAGGAGGATAGACCATAAGAAATGCACTTGCCGCGTACTTGTGCCGGTTCAAACGGTTCGATCATGCCCCGTTCCAGAGCCATCCGCCGGATCCAATGATCGGGTTTGATGCTCAAATGCGCCTCCGCTACTACCCAGGTTGGAGCCCATTATAGCGCAAAAAGGGCATCCTGTCTATTGGAGACAAGACGCCCTTGCCTAATATGCCTGAAACTGGCCACATCGAGCCGGGACAGCCCGTGGCCACCTACCGCACCAAGCCGTGTACCTGTTGCACCTGGGCAATAATATCAGCCACCGATCGCTCGCGCCGGGGCGATGGTCCCAATGGATCGACCAACTCCCATTCCTCATCGCCAAGAAGCACAGCAAAGGTGTTGAGGATGGAATAGGCCAGCGCCTCCAAATGATAGCCCCCCTCGAGGGTAAAGACCAGGCGCCCCTCGCACAACTCGTTGGCCAGATCTTTGAGCGCCCCGGCCATGCCCGCATACCCACCCACGGAGAGCTGCATGTAAGCCAACGGATCATCCCAGTGGGCATCGTATCCCGCCGAGACCAAGATCAATTCTGGCTGAAAGCGCCAGGCGGCGGGTCCAACCACCTCCCGGAAGATTTGCGCAAAGCCCTCGTCCCCCACCCCACCGGCCAGTGGCACGTTTACAATGCTGCCCGCCCCGTTGCCATGCCCCGTCTCGTTCCAGTACCCGGTGCCGGGATAGTGGGGGTATTGATGTGTCGAAAGATACATGACCGATGGATCGGCGTCGAATTCATCTTGCGTCCCGTTGCCATGGTGGACATCAAAGTCAACGATCAACACTCGATCCAGGCCGCGTTCGACCAAAGCATAGCGGGCGGCGACTGCCACGTTGTTGAACAAGCAGAAGCCCATGCCGCGGTTGCGCAGGGCATGGTGACCAGGCGGTCGAACCAAGGCATAAGAATTGTCCACTTCGCCATCGAGCACGGCTCGCGTGGCTTCGACCAATCCTCCGGCAGCCATTAGAGCCGCATCGTACGAGGCTTGGCGGACATAGGTGTCCGCATCGAGGTGACCGCCTCCGCGGTTGGCCATGGCGCGGACCTGGTCGATGTAGGACGCCGTATGGCATCGCTCCAGCCGATCAGCCGCAACCGGTACGGGTGGTATGGGTACCAGCCGGTCCAGAAGGCCGTATTGCTCCAGAACATCCAGGATCTTTTCCAGCCGCTGCCGGTTCTCTGGATGTCCGCGCAAGTCGTGTTCCAGATAGATCGGGTCGTACACGTAGCCCGTTGGCATGAAACCTCCCCCTCTGTCTTGGTCGGCAATCATTATACCACATTCCAGCCGTGCAGACGACTGCCGGGAGGAAAATGAAAAGGGCCGGCAGGCCTACAGGGCCGCGCCAGCCCGGGTTAGCAGGGGCGGAGAAGGGTGCTACATCTCTCGCCGGCCTTCCAGAGCGCGACCCAGCGTTACAGCATCCGCATATTCCAGATCACCGCCAACCGGCAGCCCACGAGCCAAGCGCGTTACGCGTATCCCTAGAGGCTGGATCAGACGCGCTAGATACATGGCGGTCGCCTCCCCCTCCAGATTCGGATTCGTCGCCATCAGCACCTCCTGAATCGATTCCTTCCGGAGGCGCGCCATCAACTCGTCAATACGCAACTCATCGGGGCCTATCCCCTCCACCGGGGAAATGGCGCCGTGTAGCACGTGATACAACCCCTTGTACTCTCCCGTGCGATCTATGGCCAGGACATCCAGCGGCTCCTCGACCACGCAGACGATGGAGCGATCGCGCCCCTCGTCCTGGCAAATCCGGCAAGGAGCCTCCTCGGTAATGTTGAAACAGGTGGTACAGAAGGTGATCCGCTGTTTCAGGTCGCGGAGCGCCTCGGCCAGGGCCTCGGACTGCTCGGCCGGCCGGCGGAGCAGGTAAAAGGTCAGGCGAGAGGCTGTTTTCGGGCCGACACCGGGCAGCTGGGAGAAAGCCTCGATCAGCCGGTTCACCGGCTCAGGTATGGCAGCCGCCATCGTTCACTACCCTTCCCCTTGGGTGTTGGGTACCCAGCGGGCCCTAGCCCAGCAGCCCGCCCAGATCGCCCAGCCCACCCAGTCCGCCTGTAAGTTCGGCCATCTGATCGGCGGCCAAGCCCTGCGATTTCTCAATGGCTTCATTGACGGCGGCCATGACGAGATCCTGGAGCATTTCGACGTCCTCAGGATCGACCACCTCGGGATCGATGGTGATTGAAACCATCTGCTGGTGACCTGTCATCTCGACCTCGACCACCCCCCCGCCGGCGCTGGTCGTTACGGTTTGCTCGCCGAGCGCTTCTTGTGTGGCGACCATCTGCTCCTGCAATTTCATGATCTGCTGCCGCATGTCGGGCCGTCCACCAGGACGGCTAGCGCGAATTCGTCGTCCTTTTCCTTTGGCCATGAACTACTTCCTCCTAAGCAACGTACTTTCAGCTATCCGGTCTACATCCAGCAAGTCTCGGCGATTGGCGGGACCTGAGGGAACCGGGCTACTCCAGCAAGGATACCTCAGCACCATGATCCTCCGCCCACTGCGATATCTCGTCCGGAATCTCCTGGGATACCGCATCTCCGGCAGGTGGGCGGGAAGAAGGCGCGGGATCGGCCGGCTGCCGGGGCGTGTATTGCGCCGACAGTACCAGCCTGAGACGGCAAGTAGAACCAAACACCTCTTTGAGCGCATTCTGGATTTCATCCATGCGCTGCGGGGCATTCAGCTTCTCGAGAATGATCTGGCTGGGAGGGATGACAATGATTTCATCATCTATCACATCCGCCAGTTGGCTGGTGCGCAGTGCCGCTTCGGTCGGGAACTGCCGTTTGGCATGAAGAGAGCTGAGGATATCCTCCCAGCAGCTCTCGACACGCTGTCTGTCCAAGGCTGCCCCACTGGACGCAGGCGTATTGGATTGAGCAGGTACCGCGGCCGCGTCGTCGACAGGTCCGTCCACCTTGGACTGCCTCGCCGGTGATTCAGCGGGTGCAGACGCCGTTTCTTCGGCGACCCGCTTTGCCTGCGGCTTGGGCTGGGGCGATGCTGTCCGCGGCTCCTGCGCCGGGCGCGCCGGTGGGGCGTCTGCCGTGGGCGCTGCACCGGCGGGTACTGCGGACTGCATGCTTTCAATCAAGGCCATTTCCAGGGGCAACTGGGGGATGGTCTGCAACCCACGCCCCAAATCGGTCGCAGCCTCGTTGAAAAGGCGAATGGCTGTCAGAAGCCGGCCCGCGGGCAACTGTTCAGCCAAGGCCTCCATCTCGGCCGCCTGCTCAGCGGTCACATTGAGCAGACGCGTCCCTGTTCCCTCCCGGATCAAGAGTAAGCCGCGCAGGTACTCGACGACCTCCCGCCCGAACTGCCGGGGATCGGCACCGTCGGCCACCACGCGGTTGATCACGTCCAACCCACCAGCCACATCATCACTGGTCAGGCAGGTAATTAGCTTGCCTGCCTCGTCGCTGGCTGTGGAGCCCAACACCATCTGGACCAGATCAAGTGTGATC
>JASFOV010000419.1:0-4675 GCA_050116355.1 Anaerolineae bacterium | reverse complement strand
CGATCTGTCAAATACGCCTGCGCTGAGGGCGTGACCAGCCACTTGTCTTTGTGCAGATTGGCTTCCACCGGCGCCCAGCTCGGCAACCTTCGGGTCGCTTCGTCGGGCAATGGCCGGTGTCGCCTATCAACTACGGGCTTGGTCGCAATTGGTCGATCCAGGCCGTGACCTCAAACAGGCCGTGCGTGGCGTCGTCCAGGAGGGAGGCGCGGGTACGGGCATTGTCTAGCATCCCGGTGCGTCGCTCCGGGGGCAGGGCCAGCGCCAGACCCACCTGGCCGACAAGCGCCCCCAGATCGGAAGCGATGGTCGCCCAGGCATCCATGACCCGGGTCGGCGGCAAGGAGCCAGACTGTCGGACCTGGTCGACAAGGCCCACCAGGGTGGGTCCCAGAGCCGACAGCGCGGCCGCATCCTCGTGGCGGGCCAATTCGCGGGCCGTTGCCAGGGCATGGACCAGGACCTTCTCGGCCGGGGCCGGGCCAAGCTGTAGTGCCAATCCCAGCGCCCGGTGGTAGGCGTCCAGGATTGCGTCCAGGTCGGGGACGGTACCGTCTTGGCCCATTGTCTCCCGGGCCGCAGCTAGTTCGCGCTCGATCAAAGCCGTAGCCTCCACAGGGCTGAGATCGATGGGTTGCACCGCTGTCATGATTCCAGTCTCCCATCCTGCGTTTGATCCGCCGCCGGTAGCACAAAGAGCCAGCTCGAGATCGAGCGTACAAGGCTCAGGCTGGATAGGGCCACGCCCCAGCCGGTACTGCCGGTGAGTAGGATTACCGGCGCGCCATACACGCCCGCGAAAAAGACATAGAGGGTGTTCAGACTGGTGACGGCACGCTGATTGCCGGCTCGCTCCATGGCCAGTCGCCGCATGGCATAGACCATGAGCGGAATCTCGGCGAGGGAAAAACCGCCCAACAGCACCACTAGGATCAGTACCACCCAGCGCTGTGGAAACCAAGGTTCGAGCGTGCCACTGCAGACCAGCCATGTCGATCCCGCCACCAACAGTGTGCAGCCGGCAATCCCGAGCGCGCCGCTCAGCAGCACTTGTCGCCGGAAACGGTCTGGCTTGGCCGTTCCCTCTCCAGGTTTCGACTGGGTACCTGCCCCCTCGTCCATGCTGTGCATTATAGCTTCAAGCCGGGGGGATGTCAAAGCTAACCTCAGGTCCCTGTCCCCCGCCCTCCCTATGCTGGGAACCCTGGTTCCTCACGCAGCTCTGAGGTAGAGGCATCGAGCCAGCCGCATTCCACCTTCAGCGCACAGAAATCCCAAGCTGCATCCCCCAATCGTGCCTCCTCAAAGTCGAGGATGCCGGTCAGGGTTCCGCTCGTCTGCTGGCACAGGATATTCGTCGAGTCCAGATCCCCGTGGATGATCACCGGCTCAAAGTGCCAATCCGGACCCTCCACCAGAAAAGACTCAAATAAGGCTGTCGTCCAATCTTGTTGCCGGGCGTTCAGCAGCGGAAACGCGAGTTGTTGGATCTGGTTGTAAAGAGTGCGCTGTCTTTCGCGCTCTTGAGAGGGAGTGCTTGCCGCCAGTGCTATCATACCCTGGAGCTTTGACGGTGGGATGTTGTGCAGTTCAGTCAAGAAACGGCCGATCTGCGCGCCTAGGTGCTGCTGGGCTGCAGGGTCTAGGTCACAGCGCTGCAAAGACGCGGAATGAGCCGCCCCTGATGAACTCGATGCTGGAGATGACCAGATCGGGAAAGCATTGCTCAAGGGTTTGGTGATAGCATTGCAGGTCTATTCCCACCGCTCAGTCGCCTGCTCGATACTGGCGCCCAAGGACTCGAACATGGCCTCGATAGTGACTTGGCTGAGTGGGCCTTCGAGCAACGGCTCGACCGCCGCAGTAAATTCGGCCGGGTGGGCGCCGGTCGCTTGCTCGTCTTTGAACCGCCGGGCCAGAGAGGCCCATTGCCGGTTGAAAGCTTGTACCTGTTCCGAAATACGAAAGTCGAGTTCGGGCAAGTACGCGCTGTGCATCTCCTGCTCGCGCTTGATCCCCTCCACACTCTGGCCGATCGCTTCCAGACCGCTCATAATGCCGCGCAGCAGGCCGATCATGCCGCCCACGGAAGCCAGCCCCGTGTGATAGTCGTCGGTCTGGATGTTGAGCTCCATCATCTCTTTCAGGGATTGTTCCAGCTCAGGATCGGAGCTGTCGGCCGGGGTCTTCCAGGCATCGAGTGTATGTGTCGTTGCGCGCCTGAGGGCCAGCGTTTCGCTTTGAGCCTCATCCTCCAATTGATCCAGCTCGGATTGCAGTCGGGCCACAGCGATGCTTTCCAGTTGCCATGCCTTTTGGTATTCGGCCTGGTTCGACTCGACCTCGGTCCGCTTGCTCTCCCACTCTTTCCGCACCTTTCGTAGAGAGCGGTTGATGATCTCCAGTTGCCCGATGATCCGCTGGCGCTCACGGTCGGCAGCGAACACCGAACGGAAGTGCCGCAGAAGCCCCAGCCCGCGCGACTGTTGGCCGATCTGGGTATTCAACTCGGCCAACCGGCTCTCGAGTTGGGCCTTCTCCTGCTTCAACTCCTCTTCCCGGTCGTTGATCTGCGGATTGAGGGCCCGGAGCTTGGTTACCTCGGCTTGGGCCTTCTGCAACAGCGAGTCGGCCGCTTGCTGGCGCTGGGGTAGGTACTCGTCGCGCACCTTTTGCCGGCGGTCCTTGATCGCTTGCACTTCCACCGGCAGGCGTTCTTCAATGGCCGTGCGCAGGACCGCTGGAATGGCCCCATTGCGCCCCGTTGGGGCTGACTGCAGCCGCTCGACGATTTCACTCGCCAGCCGCTCCAGTTGCTGGTCGTGCTTCGCCCGAAAGTCGTCGTACTGGGCATTGAATGCGACCTGGATCTCGTCCAGTTCCTCGATCAGCGCCTCGATGGCTTTTCGCTGGTCGTCCAGATAGCCGAGCATTTGATTGGCGTTCATCAGTGGATCCTCGCGTCCTCCAGCTTGGGCAGACGGTTCCTGCCCCGGATGCTGTGGCCTGTTTGCCCTCACAATCGGTACCCGCCCCTGATCGTGCGTCCGCGGATCGTTTGGAACATCCATCATTCTAGCACAGAGGGACCTGCTGTGCAAACTCGCAAATTCGCGCTTGGCATCTATTGGGCACAATTCCTTGTCCAGATCTTGCTCAAGGGGTCCAAAAGTCGTGAAAACATGGCTTGTCAATACGCTTGTCTTGAGGTATACTGAGCACCTGCTCATCGGCCTGCTATCTGGAGGGGAGTTGAACGTCGCGGTGATCATCCCGGCCCACAACGAAGAGATTCCGCTGCCCGGTGTTTTGGCCGAGATCCTGCGCCAGGTCGTGGACACGGTGGTGGTCGTCGACAACGGCTCCACCGACCGTACCGCCGAGGTGGCGCAGGCAGCGGGCACCTTGGTCGTACGCGAACAGCGGATCGGCTATGGCTATGCCTGTGCGGCCGGCGTCCGGGCTGCCGTAGAGCAGGGTGCTCAAGCGCTTGTCTTTCTCGACGCCGATGGCAGCTTCGACCCAGCTCAGATTCCGGAGCTGCTAGCGCCGATTGTGACCGGTCAAGCCGATTTGGTTCTGGGTTCGCGGCCGGCGGGCGGCATGGAGCCGGGGGCTATGCCGCCTCACGCCCGCTTCGGCAACTGGCTGGTGGCGCGCCTCATGCGCCAGCTCTATGGCCTCCAGGTCACCGACCTGGGACCCTTCCGGGCCATCCGGGCCGATGCCTTGGCCCGGTTGGGCATGAGTGAGATGACATTCGGCTGGCCAACCGAGATGATGGTGAAAATGGCCCGGGGTGGTGGTCGCGTCCTCGAGGTCCCGGTCCGCTACCGTGTGCGGCGCGGCGGGCGCTCGAAGGTCAGTGGGACCCTGCGGGGCACCATTTTGGCCACCTATTTCATCCTTTGGGTGACGCTCCGTCATGCACTGGGTCGGAAGGAAGGTGAATGAAGGCAACTATGCTGCCTCTGCCGCAAGAACTGTATATCGAGCCTACCAACCGCTGCAATTCGCGGTGTGAGACGTGTGTGCACACCTTCAGGGAACCGGAGCCGCCCCGTGATCTGACCTTGGCCGAGTTCCAGACCCTGGTCGACCAGGTTCCCGAGCTACATCGTGTGGTTCTCCATGGAGTGGGGGAACCCCTCCTCAATCGTGAGCTACCGGCCATGATCTCGTATCTAAAGCAACGCCCGGAACGACCACAGGTGCTGTTCAACTCCAACGCCATCCTGCTCACACCCGCTTGGCAGGAGGCGCTGCTGGATGCGGATCTGGACGAGTATCGCATCTCTACGGACGCAGCGAGCCCGGAACTGTATGCTCGCATCCGGGGGGTAGATGCGTTTGACCGTATGGTGGCCAATGTGGCCGCCTTTGCCCGGCGCATCTCAGGCGCTGGACATGGGCCCAAGCTGTCGATGTGGCTGACCGCCATTCATGAGAATTTGGGCGAGTTGCCCGGCCTGGTGCGCTTGGCGCATCGTGTCGGCGTCACAGAAGTCTACGTTCACCGGATGGTATATCATGGTGGCGGGCTAGCCCAGGAGGAACAGGCTGTGTTCCGGGCGCTGCAGGATACGGAAGAGGGCCTGCTGGCCGAGGCGGAGAAGCTAGCCCAGCAGTATGGCATTCTCTTTCGGGCGTCGGGTGCCACCACGCCGCGTGGCAG